>VGGT01000032.1 GCA_016868485.1 Bacteroidota bacterium | reverse complement strand
TGACCCAGCTGACATCAAATGACGACCCGAATTTACGGTAGAAGTTAAGTGCGGGCTCGTTCCAATCCAGAACTTGCCAACAAACCCGAGGATAACCTTTGATTTTTGCATGAAGCAAAACCTCTTTAAACAGCATCCGACCGATGCCTTGGCCCCGAAAGGAATCGGTAACCAACAGGTCTTCCAAATAACATAATGACCCCTTCCAGGTGGAATATCGAGTGTAGCACAAAGCAAAACCGACGATTTTTTCCTTTTGATCCGCTCCTGTGTGCTCCGCCACAAAGCCCCACCAAACCGGCTGAGCTCCAAATCCGGCCTCTTCAAAGTGCCGGTCATCCACTGTCACCTCCTCAGGCGCACGTTCGTAGGTGGCCAATTCGCGGATCAGCGTCTTGAGTGCCGAACAGTCTTTGCGTTCCGCTGAGCGTATATTGATGTTCATTTTTGAATGAGGGGTTAATAAGAAAAAAGCAGGTAAGAAATAAAAAATAGAATTGCACTAAGCGGAAACAATATTACCAATTACAATGATCAGAATCTATATTTGGTCGATTGAAAATTCCCATTCGAAGGACTGCCATCAATCTCCTCATGAATGAAATAAATCCCCAAAGTAAGCGGGCTGTTTATTTAGCTGTTTTGGTAGCGGCGTTGGGCTACTTTGTCGATATATATGACCTGATCTTGTTCAGTATTGTTCGGGTTGAAAGCCTCAGTGCATTAGGATGCACGGGTCGGGAATTGGAACAACATGGCGTCTGGATATTAAATATGCAAATGCTCGGCATGTTGTTGGGGGGGATTTTTTGGGGGATTTTGGGCGATAAGAAGGGGAGATTGTCGGTTCTTTTTGGAAGTATATTGCTCTATTCGCTCGCCAACTTGGCCAATGCTTATGTGCAATCGGTCGATCAATATGCGTGGGTGCGGCTCATAGCCGGATTTGGACTTGCAGGCGAATTGGGGGCTGGCATCACCTTGGTGGGTGAATTGATGAGCCGAGAAAAGCGGGGTAATGGCACCACAGTGGTGGTAACGGTCGGCGCTGCTGGAGCCATTTTTGCGGGCATGTTGTCTCAGTTGGTGAGTTGGCGTACGGCCTATTTGGTGGGAGGTGGTTTGGGGCTCTCCCTGCTCGCCCTAAGGGTCGGTTTACGCGAATCCGGCATGTTCCAGCGTACCCAACAACACAGCAAATTGGTGAAGGGCGATTTTCGTCTACTCTTTTTAAGCGCACGACGTGCCCGATTGTTTCTGCACAGCATTCTGATTGGAATACCGATTTGGTTTTGTGTGGGCATTCTCATCACCTTCTCGCCTGAGTTAGGGCGCGATTTGCAACTTGAGGGGCCTGTTCTACCCGCTTTGGCCGTGATGTGCGCCTATGGTGGATTGGTATTTGGTGATTTTGTGAGTGGATTGGCCAGTCAGTGGTTCAGAACCCGCAAAGGTGTTGTTCGTGTTTTCCTTTGGATAACCCTGGCCTGTGTTGTATTCTATTTATATGGCGGTATCCAAAAATTGCGCGATTTCTATGTTCTTTGTTTTGTTTTGGGATCCGCTACAGGATACTGGGCGGTGTTTGTGACCATGGCGTCGGAACATTTCGGCACTAATTTTCGCTCTACTGCCACCACGAGCATCCCCAATTTTGTTCGGGGCTCAGTATTGCCCATCACATTCCTGTATACTTCACTACAAATGAGCGTTTCCCGCATAGAATCCGCACTCATCACGGGCGTGATCTGCATCGGCGTTGCGCTTTGGTCGCTTAATCATTTGCACGAAACTTGGGGACGCGATTTGGATTTTGTGGAAGAGATCGACCGGAAAACGTAACAAGGTTATTTTTTTTTTGCTTTCTCTCTGATTGGCATGTATTTTTACTACCTACACCAAATTTTTTCTATGAACCCTGCAGTTTATATGTTCAGATCTCTACTGTTTGCATCTGTTTTCTTCTTTTTCATCACGACCTATACATGCGCACAGATTCAAGGGCGCGGTGGTCCTGATCTCTACGGCTATACTTGGCGTGATTCGTATGATTCTGTAGGTCCGCTCTACAGTTGGGTCGATATTACTTCGTCGGGTACCCAGGTTTTGGGTTTGGCCGACGATAACGTAATTGGTCCCTTTGCCATACCCAATGAATTTCAATACTATTGGTATTTCCCGAAATTGGTGTGGATTGGCTCGAATGGATACATCACCTTCAACTCCGACAACATCGCCTCCCCTTTTCCGGTGATTCCAAATGCCGGTGGGGCCCACAATTTCATCGCAGCGCTTATGTGTGACCTCAACTTCGCAGGCGCAGGGAATACGGGCAGTTGCTACTATTATGCCACCCCCGATACGCTGGTATTCAGTTGGATTAATGTGCCCTTTTGGACCTCAGGACTTCCCTATTATACCGGTCAAAACTCCTTCCAGATTGTCATGAATCGAGTGGATAAGAGCATTACGTTCAATTATAAGCGACAAATTGGTCTCACCCTCGGAAATGACATCACCATAGGAATCGAAAACATCAATGGAGCGATTGGATTGCAGCACAGCAAGAATGTGTATCCCGATACCAACTACAGCGTTCGCTTTTATTACCCCGACACAGTGACCTACCAGGTAACTGACGCTGGCATTGATTGGAACCAGAGTCCCTTCAACCAGGCTACGTTCACCCTGATCCAGCGACCTTGTCCCCTCACATCTTATGTGAAGAATTACGGGAATCAACCATTGGGAAATTTCAGCATTCGCAGTTCAGTGAGTAGCTTCAATTTAACCACGCCACAGCGCGATACCGTCGCGATTGCATCGCTGCCAGTAGCCGTGGATACCGTTGTCAATTTCGATCCGCTTACGCCATTGGCTGCGGGCATTTATGATATGCAGACGGATTTGGCGGGCATTACGAATGATATGGTGGCTTTCAACAACCAGATTCGCACAAAGATTGTGGCGATCGATACAGCCCAAACGGATGTGCCCCTCGACTATTCCGATGGGGTTCCTGATGGATTTGGAATCTCTTGGTCGAGCGGCAATGCGGGTATGGGTTATTATATGCTGCCACCCTTTTTCCCGTACCGCATCACCCAATATCGGCTGATCATCACGGGTGACCCCACCCTACAAGGCTGTTTTCTGAAAATTTATGCAGATGATGGGCCGAATGGAGGGCCAGGTACCTTACTCGACTCTACATGGGCCGATCCTGCCTCAACCCCTCCTGGCTTTTTGTCGCTCGTTCCCCTTTCAACTCCTGTCACCAGAAATGCGGGCGGTTTTTACGTCTTGTGGGAGATGCCCGCGGGATCGAATATCTCTCTTGCGCGTGACTTAACACAGCCCATTTCTTGCCGGACTATGGAGGTTATTCAGGGGGCATGGGCAGGATACCGCAGTCGTTTAACCGAGGACATGGTACTTGGTGTGATTGCCCGCCCGCTGCGAAATATCGATTTGGCAGTGGATCCACCTGTATTTCCACTGGCAGGTGCGGTGGTGAATGCGCCCATTCGTCCGCGCCTGCGCATTCGTGGGGTTGGCACCTATCCGCATGGTACTGCAACGGTGTCCTACCGATTTGGTAATCAGCCCATTGTTACCGAAACACTTCCAGCTGGAAGCCCCACCCCTGGCGGTAGTTTTGTCTACGAGTTCACTACGCCCCTAAGCTCAGTAACTTCGCTGGGGGCCAACCTTTGCTTGTGGGTGCGCCAAACGGATGATGTGAACCGCGCCAATGACAGCACCTGCATACCGTTGAATTTTTTCTTGACGGGAATTGAGGAACAAGCTGAAGGATCTCTGATCAAAATATACCCCAATCCCAGTGATGGCCAACGGGTATTTATCGAAACCACAGATTTGGGCAAAATTGATGATGTTCGTGTATTGGATGCAACGGGTCGACTCGTAGCGAAAATTTCAGGATTCTCCTCGGAGGAAGGGCGTTATGAATTTGATGTGGAATCCTGGTCACGCGGACTGTACACGATTCGGGTTCAGGGAGAACGTGGGGTGGCAACGGCACGTCTCATTCACCGTTAACTACTTCAGTCCGCCACCCCTTGGACCTCTAGACGGTGGCTCCGGAATGCCTCATTCACCGTTAACTATTGCAGTCCGCCACCCCTTGGACCTCTTGAAGGTGGCTCCGGACGCTGACCGAAATGCCTGAGATTGTAGGTAAAGGTGAGCATATGAAAACGTTGCAAAAGCCGCGTTTCTATATCTTCTACATAGGTTTCGGTGGCATTTCGGCTGATGCTGTTGTTCTGCCCAAGTAAATCGAAGACCGACCAGCGCAACTCGCCTCTTTTGTCCTTCATGAATCGATAACCAGCGCCCACGTTCCAAAGCCATATTTGTTGGTTAAAGTCGGCTCCCAATCCAGAGAATGCATTCACCATCAAATCTGAACTCAAAATGAGTGCAGGTACTGCTATGTAATTGAAGCGAAAGGAACCCGAATGGGTGAAGAAATCACTATTCTGATTGGGCTGAAGGCTGTAACGGACACGGTTGTAGTTGAGTGTGTAGCCTACCGAAAAATCCAATTCCTTGCTGATATTAGAATTGAGGCTGAGACCCGAATTGTAGTTGGTGTTGAGCGCCCGGTTTTCTAGTCCGTTCACCCAGCTGGGGGTGATGCCTGATGTGGTACCCGCATTGATGTTGAGATTGGACTTGAGTGACTTCACGGGCCGGCTGTAATTCAAGAATACTCGGAAGTTGCGTCCACCATCGCGGTTTATGGGTTGAATAAGCTGGGCGCCTCGACCCAGAACAATGGGGGAGCCGTTGGACAGCAGAGTGGTGTCGGCCAAAGCAAGGGTCGTGCTGTTCACAATCTGATCATTGAATACATTAAGCATGGCAAACAAGAAATAAGAAACACCTTGAGATGGCTTCGCTTCGCGGATCCGTCCCCCAATGGTATGGCTCACGGTCTGACGTAAATCGGGGTTCCCTTTGCGCAATTGGAGCGGGTTCGAAACATCAACCAAATTCTGAAGTTGGCTCAAGGATGGGAATTGAGCGTTCGTACGATAGAAAAAGCGAAGGTTCGCTGTTTTGGTGATGTTGTAGCGAATCATGGCTGATGGTAGCCAATTGTAGAATGCCACAGGGATATCCTGATTAATGGGGTATGACTGTTGGCTGCGCATATCGGCCATTTGATAGCGGGCACCGAATGTCCATTCGAAACGCTCAATGTTGTAGCGGTACCGCAAAGTTCCGCCTTGTACTACGATCCTGTTTTCGAACGCATTTGAAAGAACGCTGTCGCGGATCGAGTAAACCCCAAGCGCTGCGTCCTTCCCATCTGCCCATTGAGCGGCCTCTGATTCGGTAATCCGTGGTGCATAACTCATCTCAATCAAGCCATTCTTGCCCACGGGTTCGGTATAGGCCAGGTCTAGGTCGACCCGATTCTGACTGCTGCTTATATCCGTTATCCGGTCAATAAGGGAGTCAGAATAGCCTGAAATCAACCATATTCTGTTGTCGCTCTGAAAGCCTCTGTGCGCATTTTGTTGAGAAACGTCTCCGTTTATTGTCATGGAAAAGGTGCGGCCGCGGACAGGAAATTTATAGCGCCAAACCAGTTCACCATTCAGTCCAAGATTATAGCTGGTGTCGCGTTGGTCAACAACCGTCCGGCTGATGCTGTCGGCTGATAAACCAAGTGCACCCGACCCAAAGTTAAGACCAGCGAAGTCCTGGGTATAACGTCTTCTGCTGGCGTTGAAACGCGGACTAATGACTATGGAATTGGATGTGTCCGGATTGAATTCAATGCGCATGGCCAATCGGTGGCTCAGTGTAGCGGAGTTGTTACCCCCCACTTCCTGGTATTGCTGTTGAATTCCATCCTGAACAAAAAAGTTACGGTCCAGGCGGGTGTCCTGATTGTTTAGTCCATCACTGAAAAAATAACTCGCACTCATTTTCCCCTTTTTGTCCCAGCTATCGCTGTAATTCACCCCAAATGATCGGGTTTCGCTGATGCCACCCTGCTGACCACTCTGAAAATTCGCCGCAGCTCCTCCTCCACCCCCCATCATTCCCCTACCAAATCCACCCGGCATTGCATTGCCAATCATGGTCCTCCAAGGCATTGGATCCGGTTCCGAGAGTGAACTCAAATCTTGCGATGAAAAGTTTTGCTGGTTGATGTTGTTGGCCAAGCCAAGTAAGGTCACCCTTTTCTTGCCCTTGAATAGGTTTACGCTGTAACCCGACATATAGCGGGCTGATGATTCGTTTGCACCAGAACCCGTTCCGATACCTGCATACATTTTTCCGAATTTACTGTTGTCTAGCCCTGTTTTCGTGATTATATTCAGTGTTTTCTCCGTATTTCCGTCGTTGATCCCGGTAAATTGTGCGCGGTCGCTCATGCGATCGATCAATTGAATGCGCTCAACCACATCTGCCGGTAGGCTGCGCAAGGCGGCCGTGGCATCATTCCCCATAAATTCTTGGCCGTCGAGCATAACCCGTTTAACTTGTTCGCCTTGGGCTTGAATCTGACCATTTTCTACGGTGATTCCAGGCATTTTCCGCACCAACTGCTCGGCATCCGAATTTTCTGCTACCTTATACGAATCGGCCCGGATGTCTGTGGTATCACCTTTCTGTTCCACGGGCGTGGCCCATTCATTCACCGATATTTCTGAAAGTTGTCCGATTTGTCTGGGCAGGCGCAGGTCCCCAAGAGAAAGCTCAGGCCCCGTCCATTGCGCTTGAGAAACTCCACGGATGATCGGCCGATAACCCACGAAGCTAACCCGTATTTCAATGTTTTGCCTTCCGCTGATGTTTAGTTCGAAACGTCCGTCGCGATCTGTGGTGGTGCCTTGAACAGAAGAATTTGGGTCATCGGGGCGTCGGAAGGAGACATTCACCCCCATCAGTGGGCTGCTGTCTGTTGAATCGACAACCCGACCTGTTAATTTTCGGCCTTGTGCATGGGCATCGGTAGAGGTGTGAATCAAAAGAAGAAACAGAACGGCTGTTAGGCTTAAGGGCTTCAGAGAGAAAATAATTCGCATAAGTTATAAGACGCCGCAAAGATGATAAAAGTTTAAACATACAAAGGCAAGAAAAGGCTGCGTAGTTTTGCGGTTATGTTTCGTGTATTGATTTAATCATGAGTGATCGCCATCAACCCCGTCCGCTTGTTTTGAAGAATTGGCAGATTCTTTGGATGATGCGCTTGTTTCCTCCCCTTTTGTTCAACCGAATCCGGCTGCTCTCGTTATCGCTCGATCTCATGCATTGCCGGGTGCGCATTGCCCATTCGGTGCTCAACCGAAACCTGCAAGGTTCTGTTTTTGGGGGCACCCTCTTCAGCGCATTTGATCCGTTTTTACCGGTGTTGATGTGGCAGATTTTTGCACGGAAGGGACATAAACTAGAAGCATGGCTCAAAAAAGCGGAGATCGATTATCTAAAACCATCGTCGACCAAGATGCATATCGATTTCCGCCTGACAGATTTGGACATTGAGGAAGCCGAACATTCCCTCGCCCAAAAGGGCAAATTCGAAAAGTGGCTTCCGGCAGAGGCTGTTGATCAAAACGGCATAGTCTGCGTTCAGGCGCGACTTTTGGTCTATCTTCGAACCTACAAAGGCCACTCGGCTCATTTTTGACCCTTTTGAATGAAGGGTTTGTCGTCTAATTGAGAATTTCGAATCCAAAAACCAAATCGAACATGAAGCCCTCTACAGAATTGATCGACGGTCATTATGATCCCAAGCATGCGCGCAATGCCGTCAAAATGCCGCTCTATCTGAGTTCGAACTATGTTTTCAGCAGTGCCGAGGAGGCCAAAAAATTATTCGAACAAAAAGGAGTTCAACCTGCAGATCAAGATCATGCCGCACCCCAGGACATGATCTACAGCCGATTGGGTCACCCCAATTTGCTTTTGGCCGAAGCCCGACTTGCAGCCTATGAAGGGACCGAGTCGGCCCTGTTTTTTGAGAGTGGAATGGCCGCTATTAGCACTTTGTTTATGGGGGTACTTTCCCCGGGCGACACCGTACTTCATTCCACGCCACTCTATGGGGGATCGGATCATTTGCTGCGGGGAATGATGCACGCTTGGGGGATTCGCCTCATGGAATTTTCCCCGGCAGAGCCTATTGAGCAAATCCGCTCCAGGATGCTGGCGGCGGAAATTACCCCATCCATTCGCTTGATCTATATCGAAACGCCCGCCAATCCCAATCTGCAGATTGTCGATTTCAAGCAGGTAACGGAACTGAGTCATCAGATCCAGCAATTAACCGGTATCAAACCCATAACCGCTTGCGACAATACCGTTCTCGGACCTGTTTTTCAAAAGCCTGTTTTGCATGGAATTGATGTGGGTGTCTATTCGGCCAGTAAATTCATCGGGGGGCATAGCGACCTTATAGCAGGGGCTTTGGTCTGCAGCCGCGAATGGGCCAACAAATTGCGTGGCGTTCGCAGTCAGCTAGGCAGCACGGCCAGCCCGCACACCTCTTGGCTCCTTACCCGAAGCATGGAAACGCTCGAATTGCGCATGGAAGCCGCTCAGCGGAATGCGGTACAATTGGTTGATTTTCTAAAAAATCATCCTCAAGTAGGTCAATTGTATTATCCCGGACTGCTTCCACCCGACCACCCCCACCACCATCAAGCATCAGGCAGTGGCTCTTTGATGTCTTTTGAACTGAAGGGCGGCCGGTCAGCTGCTTTTCAATTCCTGGATGCCTTGCGGTTGGTTCGTCATGCAGTGAGCTTGGGGGGCACGGAGAGCATGGCCTGCCACTCAGCCACCACGACCCACAGCAACGTTCCAGCAGGAATCAGACAGCTTTATGGCATTTCAGAAGGGCTTATTCGCCTATCGGTGGGCATAGAGCATGTCGATGATCTCAGGGCGGACTTGGCTCAGGCCCTTGTGCATGCCGCTAGTGCAACGGATTAACGCCGGCTAAGTACAGCCCCGAACAGCACATCACCTCCTTCTAATGAAGCTTGTTCATAGCCTTGATCGAGGCATTGCCAACCAAAAGTGGAACATAAGCGATCCACAACCTGTTCGTTTTCATCGGCGTAGAGCGAACAGCTGAGGTAGACGAGGCGACCCCCTTCGCGCACGTACGGAAGCAGGTTACTGACCAAACGAAATTGTCGTTCGGCAAATTCTGTGATCCTGTGCTGTTCGAATCGCGAAAGCCAGTCGGGGGTGGCCGACCAGGTCCCCGATCCCGAACAGGGAACATCGGCCAACACCGCATCAAACTGACGAGGAAAACTCCCTGCCTGTTCCAAAGGATCCCGCTGATCGATATCCACACAATACCGGCTATACGATCGTATGCCTGCCCGAGTGAACCGCTCATGAAGCTGCTGCAGGGTGCTCTGCCTTTCGTCGGTTGCGAAGAGCCTTACCCCAGGCTCCCGATCGTGCAGCAGTAGACTTTTCCCCCCCGATCCTGCACATGCATCCCACCAACTCTCTCCCGAGGAGGGATTCATGAAGCGAATGGTGCGTTGAGAGGCCAAATCCTGAACTTCAAAAAAGCCACTTTGAAACGAGTTCAGGCTATCGAGCGGCCTACCCGATTCGACCCATCGGGCATTGGGCGTGGTTTCGGAATTGCCCCATAACCAAGCTTTTTCACGCCATTCATTTTCTACGACGTTCTCTCTGCCTGCGCGCAAACGAACCCAGGTTCGGGGCGGCATAAGGAAGCCAATCATGAGCTCGTTTTGATTGATTGATGATGAAATTCGATTTTGGGCCGGAAACCAATCATCCGCTCGAAACGACAAACCCTCCTGGGCCCAATGACGACACAATTGCAGGGCATCGAATCCCGGTTCGGGCAAGGAGGGCAAGTCCCACCCACTGCGCGAACGCGCGTACTGAACAAAGTCCGATGACGGACCCGCTGCAAAAACCTGACCCATCCCAATCTGCTGCTCGACAGTGGCCTCAGGGAAAAGACGAGCCATGCGAACGGCACCGTACACCAAAGCCCGTAATTCGCGTCGGTCGCGACTGCCCATAGCAGGGAAAGCCTTCATGTAGTTCTTTAGCCAACTGTTCAGATCCTCCCGATAGCGGTATGATGCCATGGCAGCAATCGCTTGTTTCATGCGCACCTCAGCGATCATGCGTTTGTTCTTTTATCCTCATTATTCCCACTCGATGGTTGCGGGTGGTTTTGAGCTGATGTCATAAACCACCCGATTGATTCCTTTGACTTGATTGATGATGTCGTTCGAAATTTGGGCGAGAAGATCATAAGGAAGATGAACCCAATCGGCTGTCATTCCGTCTACACTGTGCACGGCCCGGAGCGCTACTACCTCCTCATAGGTGCGTTCATCGCCCATCACGCCTACGCTACGAATGGGTAAAAGGATGGTACCGGCTTGCCAAATGCGGTCATACCAGCCTGCTTTCTTTAAATGCTTGATGTAGATTGCGTCGGCTTCCTGCAGGAGCGCCACGCGTTGAGCATCTACCGTGCCCAAAATACGGATACCGAGGCCCGGGCCAGGAAATGGGTGTCGACCAAGAAACATCGGGCTGATGCCTAAAGCGGCACCCACCTGCCGAACTTCATCCTTAAACAAGGTGCGAAGTGGCTCCAAAAGTGAAAGCTTCATATAATCCGGTAATCCACCAACATTGTGGTGCGATTTGATGGTGGCCGATGGGCCCATGACCGATACTGATTCAATAACATCCGGATATATGGTGCCTTGTCCGAGCCATTGAATTCCGGAAAGACGATGCGCCTCTCGATCAAATACGTCAATAAAAGTGCGTCCGATGGCCTTCCGTTTGGCCTCTGGTTCGGAAAGGCCCTGTAGCGCACCATAAAACTCATGGCGCGCATCGACCCCCGTCACATTCAAATCCAACTGTTGATAGTCGAGCAACACCTGATCGAACTCATCTTTACGCAGGAGGCCATTATCAACAAAAATCCCATGGAGGCGATGCCCAATGGCACGATGAATCAGCACAGCGGCAACCGTACTATCCACCCCACCGCTCAGCCCCATCACCACCTGCCCATCGCCCACTTGCGCTCGGATGGACTCAACACTTTCCTCGATGAAATGCTCTGCCGTCCATTCCTGTTTGCACCCGCAAATGCCCACCACAAAGTTCTTCAAAAGCAGTGCCCCGTGTTGGGAATGGGTTACTTCGGGATGAAACTGTATGCCAAATACAGGACGCTCAAGTAATTGAAAAGCTGCGTTTTCTACCGTTTCCGTGCTGCCCAGCAAAGCAACGTCATTGGGAAGGCCCGATATGGTATCGCCATGCGACATCCAGACCTCGCTTTCATGAGGAAATCCCTCGAAAAGCTGATTTTCCCGCTGAACCGACAAACGGGCACGGCCGTATTCACGGATGCTGGAAGGCAGAAGGTCTCCTCCAATTTGCCGGGCCAGTAGTTGAGCTCCATAACAAATAGCGAGTATAGGCTTGCCGGGGTAAAGACTGAGGATGTCGGGGTGTGGGGCACCTTCCTGGCCCGTGCTGAACGGACTACCCGAAAGTATGATGCCCTTGATTTCCGACTCTTTGGGTATTGGCCGGTTCCAGGGTTGGATTTCGCAATAAACCTGCAACTCACGCACACGGCGGGCAATCAGCTGGGTGTATTGCGATCCAAAGTCCAGAATAATGATTTTGTCCATTGATGCGATCTAGATTTATGATGTCCGTTTAATGTCTGAATAATGTCTGAATAATGTCCGATAATGTCTGTATGATGTCCGAAAAATGTCCGTTTGATGTCCGAAAAATGTCTGTATGAGTCCGTACGCAGGAAATTGTCTATAAGGTAGCGTTATCAGTAATAAATAGTAAGTCTCGAATGCTCAAGAGCACTTTGGCTAAGGCTGAAATGTAAATCGATCTTCGGAAAACATTCGATCCGATTCAATCACGCGACAGAAAACTGTACCCTCCGCTTCGACCGAGGCGAGTTC
>VGGT01000031.1 GCA_016868485.1 Bacteroidota bacterium | reverse complement strand
GGGCTACCAACCCCGCGGTCGCCGCGATGGTGATTCCGGCTTCGCCCCACGCGGTCGCCGCGATGGTGATTCAGGCTTTGCCCCACGCGGTCGCCGCGATGGTGATTCAGGCTTTGCCCCACGCGGTCGCCGCGATGGTGATTCAGGCTTTGCCCCACGGGGTCGCCGCGATGGTGATTCAGGCTTTGCCCCCCGCGGTCGCCGCGATGGTGATTCCGATTACAGACCACGTCCACCGCGCGACGGTGACTCCGGCTTTGCCCCACGCGGTCGCCGCGATGGTGACTCCAGCTTCGCCCCACGCGGTCGCCGCGATGGTGATTCCGATTACAGACCACGTCCACCGCTCGACGGTGACTCCGGCTTTGCCCCACGCGGTCGCCGCGATGGTGACTCCAGCTTTGCCCCCCGCGGTCGCCGCGATGGTGATTCCGATTACAGACCACGTCCACCGCGCGACAGTGATTCGGGCTACCAACCGCGCGGTCGCCGCGATGGTGATTCCGATTACCGACCACGTCCACCGCGCGACGGTGATTCGGGCTACCAACCCCGCGGTCGCCGCGATGGTGATTCCGATTACCGACCACGTCCACCGCGCGACGGTGATTCGGGCTACCAACCCCGCGGTCGCCGCGACAACGATGCCCCCTATGGTACGCGTCGGGAATACGGCGAAAAGCCAAAACGTGCCACTGACAAAATCAGGATCCCAAAAACTTCAGAACATCCCATTCGAGGTAAGGCCCCTAAGAGCATTGCCTTCGACACGCCCATGCGACTCAATCGCTTTGTAGCCAATACAGGTCTATGCAGCAGGCGACGAGCCGATGAACTGATCGAAGGCGGACAGATCATGGTAGACGGAGTGGTGGTTAATGTTCTGGGTTCTCGTGTCTCACCCGGTTCGATAGTGACCTACCAAGGCACTACATTAAGACTTCAAAACCTTGTGTATGTTTTGTTGAATAAGCCTAAAGACTACATTACAACAACCGAAGACCCAGAAGACCGAAAGACAGTGATGTCGCTTGTGGAAGAAGCCAGCCAGGAACGAATCCTGCCGGTTGGTCGACTCGATCGAAACACCACAGGATTGCTGCTGATGACCAACGATGGCGAATTAGCACAAAAACTCACGCACCCCAGCTTTCAGATTTCAAAGGTATATGATGTGGGCCTCGACAAGCCCCTAACGCGTTCAGATTTTGAGAAAATTGCCGCAGGGATTACCCTCGAAGATGGATTAGCTGAGATCGACACCATTGCCTACCCCAACCCCGATGATCCCACTCAGGTGGGCATTGAATTGCACATTGGTCGCAACAGAATCGTTCGCAGAATATTTGAATCGCTCGGCTACGACGTCATTCGTCTCGATCGGGTGGTTTATGCAGGCCTCACCAAAAAGGATTTACCTCGGGGTCAGTGGCGATATCTAACTCCGAGGGAGGTATCGCGCTTGCTCAAGAATTAAAGAGCCGAAATGCTAATCAGGAAAGCCAGCGGAGAATCCCAAGAATTCGACGAGAGCAAGGTGCGTGCCTCCCTGCTCAACAGCGGTGCCTCTATAGCTTTGGCTGATCGTGTTTTGGAACGGCTTCTGCCCTTGGTGGGGGCGGGAACAACCACGCGACAAATCTATTCAAACGCTTTTTCAATACTTCGTAGCGAGCGAACAAAAGTGGCCTACCGCTACAAGCTCAAGCAGGCCGTGCTCCAGTTGGGTGATACAGGCTATCCCTTCGAACGCCTGATTGCCGAAGTTTTCGCTCGTCAAGGTTTTGATGCGGCCGTCGGACAGTTTGTCGGCGGACGCTGTATTCAACATGAAATTGATGTACTTGCGCGGCGCACAGGCGATGTCCGCTATATGGAATGTAAGTACAGTACGAACCGCCTCAAGGTACTGAGCATTCAAACACCCTTGTACGTCTATGCGCGTATGTTGGACGTTGTATCGAAGCATGATCCTTCAGGGTCGGAATCCTCTGGTTGGTTGGTCACCAACATGAGGTTCTCCGCGGACAGCATAGAATACGCAAATTGTGTCGGTTTGAAGCTCTTGGGATGGGAATATCCCGAGGGAGCTGGCCTCAAAACAGAACTGGATCGACTGGATATTTACCCCATCACCCTCTTGCATCACCTAAATAAACATCAAAAAGCCCGATTGATAGAAAGGGATATTGTGACTTGCCACCAACTGGGTGAACAAGTTTCCGCTCTAGAAGAACTTCATTTGTCGGACTCCACACGCAAACAAGTGAAGCGCGAGTTGTCGATTATTTTAGGATAAACGAGAAATCCTTAGCGAACCAAGAGTTTTTGGGTGCTCCTCGATTTACCGGCCTCAATCTGAACGAAATAGAGTCCTGGGGCAAACGACTGCCGCGTTTCCACAGCAAATTGCTGTTGTCCGGGTTCCATTAACTCCTGACAAACTTCACGAATTTTGCGCCCAGTGATGTCAAAAATTCCGATTTGTACCCACTCGCGACGCTCCAGTTGAAACGAAATTTGAAATTTATCACCGAGAACCGGGTTGGGGTAGACCCTGAATTGGCGGATCCGGTTGTTGTCTTGAACGGATGCGCTCGACCCTTCGGTGAGGGTGATTTGCTGCAAACGAAGACCTGAATTACGCCCATTTACGAAAGCGCCATACAAGGTAACAGGCCCGCTGCCTGCTGCCGGCGCAATCCACTTGAAGGACCAAGTGCTGGGAGTGGCCGTCGGGCCCTGAATGTGGGTGATGTATTTGCCACTACCAACGATTTGTGTGCCTGATGCACCGGATGTTGTTGTATTCACTAAGGTGCCCATCAATGCGCCCGTTGTGGCATTTTGGGGGGATATTTGAAAGCCTTTGCGTCCCGAACCATCAATACTCACCGAAACCACATATTCTCGACCCGGCACATATTGGTTGTTGGTGGTATTGAGTGAGAAGAGCCCACTCGAACCCGTTTGAGCCGATGCCCCATGGCAACCCGATACCGCGCATGAATTGCCGTCGGTCGGAGAGCCCGTAAACCCAGCGGGTGCCCCTGTTGGATTGGTGACTGCCACATTGTGGTGGATTTCCCAGCTCAGAATCAGAACACAAGTCAAAAAACTGGCAACAAGTAGTTTACTGCGCATAGCGATGGGTTTAGACGAGCGATAGGATTAGAATAGCGATGGGATTAGAAGTGCGGTTGCTTAAAATTGGACGGGGTTTGCTAAAAAATGAGAAGGCTTTGCTTTATCATGCGCACAACCTTCATCGGAACACAAATAGCGTGCCAAAATAATATGCCAAAATAAGGAAAGAATCCTATTAAAAGTAGAACAATTTCTGATCACCAGCCCCCATCGGGCGCCGGCATCTTCGGCGCACGTAGGGTGAACACCCGCGATAGGTTAAAGCCGAAAAACAAATCCCCTTGATCCCAACGACCATTCGTGCCCGTGATAAACTGCCGTTCATTCAATCCCCTGCTGTTGGAAATGTGCAGTTGAAAGACATGACCTCCTGTTTCAATATCGATGCCAAGCGATAGGCTGTTGTTGTGGTCGACCAGCTGTTGCCCAGGCAACAAGAAGTAGTCGAACGTCAAGGCCATTCGGGCGTTGGTTTTGATCCGGCCACCCAAGCCGAGTGCAAAAATATCGTTGGGCTCGGTGCGGGTTGCTACCAAGTTTCGGTGCATCAGGCTTGGGGTCAGTTGCAGGCTCAAGCGGTCGTTCAGCTTCTTGCCCATCAGCAATTGGTGGTAATAGGCGATCCTCGACGTGAAGAAATTGCCCCGTTCAGGTTCTGGCCATGCCAAGGTAGATAAGGTGGATCCCGCCGCGTACGACAAGGTTACCGGTGAGCCCGATCCTTCCGCCACCTGCCGAATCAGTCGTATTTTCAACACGCCATCGAGTTCCTTGCCCGTCGAGCTCCGCCCGATCCCCACCTGCATCCAGGGGGTAATTCCATAATCGAGACTCATCCGCATGCTGGCCTGATCGAGACCAAACAACTGATAAGCACCGCCCGAAATATTGCCAAATCGATGCAAAATGCGCATATCCATTACGCCAGCGTGGGTTTGTTCGACCGAATGGGCGTTGATGATTCGGGTCGATTTGAAGGTATACGACACAAAATCCTTACTTTGCTCGGCACCAGGATCGGCCAGCAGGGCGTCGAGATCGTTCTCCTTTTGCGCTGAAACAACAGGCAGATTCACCAGAAAAAGACAGCTGGCGATGAGGGTGGTGCGGATGATGTTCATCAGATTCAGTTGTTGGGGGCGCCTTGATTGTACCACAATTCCAGTTGACGGATCTGACAAATGGGCAATTTTCCTGAAGTAGGCATCAATTGGGTGTCGCCGGATGGTGGTCGGTTTATTCGGTCGCGAACTTTCAGCTCTGCCGCCTTTATCTGAGCGTGGGTCATCAGACTCAAATCGCCTCTGGGCGACACGGAACCATGGCACGATTGGCATTTACTGCTCATGATGGGTAGGATATGGGTTTGATAACTGAGGTTCAGGGTATCACATCCGCCATTTCCTCCACCGGCAGGATATAAATCCTGCTCATTATCATAATAGCAAGCCTGCACGAGGAGTACCAATGAGGCAAACAAGAAATACCGCATATTCTAAATTTTGATCCAAAAATACGGATATTTAGGCCGACCTTTCATCTATGAACAATCTCCAAAAGGTGCCTTCTGTCGCCCTCATTATTGGCTCATCGGGCCAATTGGGGTCGGAGCTGGCATCAGCGCTGTTGAAGGAACGACCCGATCAAACCCTGATTTGTAGCGACCTCCACCAAGGAACAGCCCCTGATGGCGCCCTCTTTGAAGCCCTCGATGTGCTCAACAAACCAAGGCTCGAGGACATGATCAAACGCTACGGTATTCAGGAAATCTACCACCTTGCGGCTATGTTGTCGGCCAAGGGTGAGCAAAAGCCCGAAATGGCCTGGCGTCTCAATATGGAGGGCCTGCTGAACGTGCTCGATCTGTCGGTCAAACACGGGGTTGGGCGTGTCTTTTGGCCCAGTTCTATCGCGGCGTTTGGTCCGGGCACCCCACGCGACCTGGTGCCTCAATGGCCCGTCATGGATCCCCGAACAGTTTATGGGATCAGTAAACTATCGGGTGAATTGTGGTGCCAATATTACTTTCAGCGTTTTGGTTTGGATGTTCGTTCGCTTCGTTACCCGGGCATCATCAGCTGGCGCACCCCACCAGGCGGTGGCACCACCGATTATGCAGTGGAGATTTTTCATGAAGCACTCCGCACGGGTGCCTATACTTCCTTCCTGCAGGCGCATACACGCCTTCCAATGATGTTTATTGACGACGCTGTGCGGGCAACCCTCGAGTTGATGCGGGCCGACGGGGAACGACTGAGTGTTCGTACGTCCTACAACATCACCGCCATGAGCTTCACGCCTTCGGAATTAGCCGAGGCCATTCAATCGCGTCTTCCCGATTTTCAAATCGATTACTGCGCCGACTTTCGCCAGGCCATCGCCGACACCTGGCCTGCGGTCATTGATGACCAAGTGGCGCGTCTTGATTGGGGTTGGCACCACCGCTACGACCTCAATGCTTTGGTGGATGAGATGCTCACGAACCTGGCCGCAGCCAGCGTTAACCCTTGACCGTAAAACTCCTCAATGGATAGCTTTTAATTGCCTTGTTCGCTCAAGAATTTGATGTGCACAAGCCTGATTTCATCCTCCGAAAAGACATCCCCCATATCCCGGATGGCCTGGGCCAGATCATCGTTGTGCATCCCCAAGAAGTAATCGTATAATTCCTGAATCGACTCGTTATCCATGGTTTCACGCAGCTGGTAGTCGATATTCAGTCGGGTACCCGAGTCGATGATGCTGCGTATTTCTACCAAGACCTCTTCGAAGCTCAAGTTTTTGCTTTTACCCAAATCCTTGAGCGGGATTTTTCGGTCAATTCCGGAAATGAGAAACACCTTCACGGCCGATTTACTGGTTGTGGATTTTATGGCGTAGTCGCTTGGACGTTCAATTTCATTCTCTTCCACATAACGGGCGATCAACTCCACAAAAGCTGCCCCGAATTTATTGGCCTTCCCGGCCCCAACACCGCTGATTAACTGCAATTCCTGTAGGTTAATGGGGTAGAGGGTCGACATCTCCTCCAGGGATGGATCTTGAAAAATGACATACGGGGGCAGGTTTTTTTGACCAGCGATTTTTTTGCGTAAGTCGCGCAGCATATCAAACAAACGGGTGTCGAGCACACTTGTTCCTTGAGCCTCTGCATCCGATTCGGCCATGATCTTGCTGAAATCGTGGTCGGGACGTACGCGAATGGGGTAGGGTTTCTGAAGGAATGCTTCACCGGCTGCCCCCATCCGGATGGTGCCGAATTGCTCGAATTCTTTGATGAGCAGGTGACTCACCAGCGCCTCTCGAAGCAAGGCTCCCCAGAATCCACGGGCTTCATCACTTCCAACCCCCCAAAGTGGATGGCGATCATGGCCATAGGCCTCGATATCGGGGCTCATGGTGCCGGTGAGCAGGTTGAGCAAATGATCGGAGTCGAACTTCCGCGCTAAGCCTGCCACCAATTTCAATAGGGTCTGCATGGCCTCCGTACCATCCACCAGTGCCACCGGATGCTTGCATGAGTCACACATTTGATGGCAGTCGGCCTCATTGAATCCTTCACCGAAATAATGCAGGATTTGCTTGCGTCTGCAGGTGGCCGAGTGGGCGAAAGAAACCACTTCATCGATGAGCAGATTCCCGATTTCTTTCTCAGCAACCGGCTTGTCCTTCATAAACTTCTGAAGTTTCACCACATCCTGATCGGCATAAAAAGCGATACACACGCCCTCCAACCCATCTCGACCCGCACGGCCTGTTTCCTGATAGTAGCTTTCGATCGATTTTGGGATGTCATAGTGGATCACAAACCGAACATCGGGCTTATCAATGCCCATGCCAAAGGCGATGGTGGCCACAATCACATGAATATCTTCCATAATGAAGGCATCCTGATTGGCTACCCGTACCGGCGACTCAAGGCCGGCATGATAGGGGGCTGCTTTAATGCCGTTGGCCACAAGGAGCTCCGCCAATTCTTCCGTTTTTTTGCGGCTTAGGGTGTAAACAATGCCCGATTTGTTGGGGTTTTCGTGTATGTATTTAATGATGCTCTTGATCGCGTTGACCTTTGGGCGAATTTCGTAGTAGAGGTTTGGTCGGTTAAAACTCGACAGGAAAACATCGGCCTCAGGCATCTGCAGGTTTTTGATGATGTCCGTTTGCACTTTTGGGGTCGCAGTCGCTGTGAGGGCAATGATGGGAACCTGGCCGAGCATATCCACCATTTGACGGATTTTGCGGTATTCCGGACGAAAGTCGTGGCCCCATTCGGAAATGCAGTGTGCCTCATCGACCGCAACAAAACTGATGTTGACTTTCTTCAAAAACTCGATATTTTCCAACTTGGCCAAGGATTCGGGGGCCACATAGAGCATTTTGGTGACACCCTGCATGACGTTGTCGTGAACCTTCCGTATTTCATTGCGGTTGAGCGAAGAGTTCAGGAATTCGGCTACCCCACTCACGCCTGAAAAGGCGCGCACAGCATCGACCTGGTTTTTCATTAAGGCAATGAGCGGCGATACCACAATGGCGGTTCCCTCGCTGGCGATGGCGGGGAGTTGGTAGCAGAGCGACTTCCCGGCGCCGGTGGGCATGATCACCAAGGTGTTCTTCCCCGCGTAAATATTGTCGATGACTTCCTCCTGTCGCCCTTTAAAAGAAGAAAATCCAAAAAATGATTGCAGTAAATCGCGCAATTTGGCGCGCGCATCAACGAAATCGGTGACCTGGTCTTGCAAAGTAGTAGATTTGTAGCCGAATATACGACATAAAATTGAATCCACATACGCACATCATAGAGTCGGCCCGCCGGGCACTTACCGCCGAAGGAGAAGCCATTTTAGCCCTTAGGGACGGAATAAGCGAGGAATTCGTGGCGGCCGTTCGGGCGATGCTGAACTGTAGGGGTAGGATCGTGCTCACGGGCATGGGAAAAAGCGCACTAATCGCCGCGAAAATCAGCGCCACCTTCAATTCCACAGGCACACCGGCCTTGTTTATGCATGCAGCCGATGCGGTACATGGTGACCTGGGAATGATTCGCACGGGTGATGTGGTTTTGTGCATTTCTCAAAGCGGAAACACGCCCGAAATCAAGTTGCTCGTACCCCTTTTGAAGTCGGCCGGCCACCTGCTGATCGGGTTATGCGGGCAGAAAAATAGTTTTCTCGGCACGCATGCCGACCATTTTTTGAGTTCCGCGGTGGCGTCTGAGGCCTGTCCACTTCACTTGGCGCCCACCACGTCCACCACTGCCCAATTGGCTATGGGTGATGCCCTTGCGATTTGTTTGATTGAGGAGCGGGGTTTCACACGAGACGATTTTGCACGCTTCCACCCGGGAGGGGCCCTGGGCAAGAAACTTTATTTGCGCGTTGATGACCTCATCACCAACAACGCTTTACCCCAGGTGGATGTTGGCGCATCGCTGCGCGAGGTGCTCATCAGCATCACCTCAAGTCGTCTTGGCCTAACCGCCGTTATGGAGTCGGGGAGGCTCGTTGGGGTCATCACCGATGGCGACATCCGCCGCATGCTGGAACGGTATGAGCAGCCGGAAGTGCAAACCGCCCGCGATATGATGACGCCCAATCCCATTACTTTACTGAAAGGCAGTTATGCAGTCGATGCGCTTGAATTAATGAAAAAAAATAATATAACTCAAATCGTTGTTTTGGATTCGGATGGCGTGTTTTGTGGGATTGTTCACCTGCACGATTTGCTCAGGGAAGGTATATTGTAGGCGAATTGCATCAGCTTGCTCTATCTTTGCGGAGGAAAGTCATCTATGTACGACCTACACGCTGTGATTTTGGCCGGTGGTTCCGGTTCGCGCCTGTGGCCGCTGAGTTCGCCCGATCTACCCAAACAATTCCTGGATGTGGCTGGAACGGGGATGAGTTTGGTGCAATCGGCCTACCAAAACGCCCGCATGCTCACCGAAGTCGATCGAATTCATTTGGTGACGCTCGATGGGTGGACAAACCTCGCCCAACAGCAATTGCCTGAACTTCCTTGGTCGTCGATCATTGCTGAACCCATTCGCAAGAATACCGCTGTTGCCACACTGCATGCCGCCATACGAATCGCGCGTACGAACCCGGATGCGCTACTGCTGATCCTGCCTTCCGATCATTTCGTGGTCGATTCAGAGCAATTCGTGCACAATCTACAACCTGCGCTCCGGTATGCTGCCGAACAGGATGAGCTGGTGGTGGCTGGCGTCCGCGCGCATCAACCCGATATTCACTACGGCTACATTCAGTACTTTCCCAACCCAGACAACAACCCCATTTGCGCGGTCAAGACCTTCACTGAAAATCCAACGCAGGAGATTGCAAATGCATTTTTCCGCTCCGGTGATTTCCTGTGGTATTCGGGTATCAAGGTGGTTCGTGCTTCGGTATTGTTCGAATTATACCGACAAAACTTGCCTGAGCTGGTGCAGTTGTTTGGCGAAATGGAAGGGATCTGGGGTACCCCAAAAGAACGGGACGGTATTTTGAGGCTCTATCAACAGTGCCCGCCTGTTTCATTTCGACAGGGTATACTCTACAACAATCCGAAGGTGAAGGTGCTTGTGGGTCACTTCGGTTGGTCCGACATCACCCTGTGGGAGGAGGTATACAGGGTCAGGGAGCACGACTATCTAGATAATGCCGTTTCGGGTCGAAATATCGCTACCTTCGATTCGGCACAGTGTTTGGTGATGAGCAGCAGCGACAAGCCCATGCTTTTGGTTGGATTGGAAGGATTCATTGTTATTGATTCGGAAAACGGTCTATTGGTGTGTCCGCGCAACCGACAAAGCGAAATCCGACAAATGCTGGTGGATCTCAAGCGCAGCAAGAAGGATTGATATCATGATGAACATGATGAACATGATGAACAAGTTAATGAGGACAAATACGTTGCTTATTGGTTTTTGTTTTTTTGGGTGGATGTTGGCCACCAATGCCCAAACCAACCCGGATTTTCAGCCGGTTGCCCTTCATCTGGCACCTGGTAATTTGTCTGTTTTGGAATACGTGGGCACACCGAGCGCAAAAGGTGCAGCGGTCATAGAATTGCCCCTGGGCTTGATTCCGGAACGGGTCTATTGGACGCATAAAGCCTCCAAGACTTCGAAAGCGACTCCATCTGCGCAACAAGGCCCCGCGTCGTCTGTTTTTATCCAAACCCTGCGTGATTCTGTGCGCCTTATGCGCCCAGCCGCGGATTTCGGGTCCCTTATTGCCATGAATATAGGCCGAGAGGTATCGGTGGAGACTTTCGATGGCAGCGAAAACGTGGGATACAGCGGCACCATACTGGGTATCGACCAAAAGGCTGAGGTGCTGGTTTTGTCGGCCGGACAGGATGTGCACAACATTCCGGTTCGACAGATCATGTATTGGTCTACCAACTCCGAATGGAAGCACGCATTTGAACATAAGGAGCCCTCCCGCTACCGGATTCAGCTGCTGGCACCCGGTGGTTGGGATGCTGGCCCTATTCAGGTATGGGTAGAAACCAAAAGTCTGGATTGCGGATATACGTACCGTCTAAAACCTTCTTCGAAGGCCCGCCTTGCTTTGGATGTGCGTCTCGAAACCTCATTTTCCTTCCATGAATTTCAATTGGTGGGGCACCCAAGCCTCAATTTTCTTTCTTTGGGTGCAACGAATGCGCCGCTGTTTCGCATGACCGCCTTCGGGGCTACGGGAACTAGCGTTTGGACCACCACAGCTCGGGAAGATGAAGTGTCCATGTTGGTGAAAGAGGATTGGAACTTCAGCGCCGTTTCAGTTTCTGATAGCCAATTTTTTCAACGGCCGTCGACCCGCTCTAGGTTAATCATCCGTGCGAACAGCGATTCGGTTGAATTCATGAAAATACCACTACGGATCGAGTCGGATCATCAACCGCCTTCTGCAATGTGTTTGATTGATACTCCTTCGTTCGACCGTGAATTACAAGTGGTGTTGGCTAAGCCCGTATTGAGTGGGGCCGATAGCGGTACAATTCGCTGGGGCCGGCAGATGGATGATGGCAACAAGCCAGTCGGTCCGGAAGGTTGGTGGGTAAGCGGACGAATCGAAGCCGACTATTCGGGTACGATTCCGGTCGAATGGACGGTGCATCGTTCTTTTTTGCCTGCCCTTTCGGAACAATCTAAACAGAAGTTGACGGTCATGGATCAAAGGAATATGAGGGTTGAGTCGGGTTCTTTGAAGCGCACGATTCAAATAACGACCGAGAATCGGTTTGGACTTTCTTATTCGTATTTCCTGACATCTTCGCCGAAAGGTAAGAAATAGGGATGCGCCACAGGCTTTAAAAAGCCACCTGCAAGCCGAATAGGATGTTGCGTGTCGCTTGAGGAAAGTAATAATTATCGCGTACCAAGTTGCCATCCAGCCAATAGGGATAGGTGTAGCCGTTGGCGCTGTAGCGTCGACTGAAGATATTTCCGATCTGTAGATTGATGCGCCATTCCGGACGGTGGTTGCTTGTCTTGATTCTGTGGTCGATGCGGAGGTCATGCACCGTCCAGGCTGCAAGCGCTCGCGCAGGGTCACCGCTGTTGTCGAGGAACTGACGGCCAATGTGTCGGCTCAATAGGTTGATGGCCAGGTCTTTCAGGGGCGTCCAACTGAGGGTAGAACCCGAAGTGATGCCGGGCGAAAAAGAAATGGGCGCGACTGCTTGCGTTTGTCCGCGAACATTGCCCAAATAATTGAATTGGGCATCGTAGAGATCAAAATACTCGGTATAGTTACGCACCCGATTTTGTGAAAGGCAAAGATTGGCGGTCCATGCCAATTTTGGGTGTATTTGGGTCGACCACGACATTTCCACCCCCAATCGATAGCTTTCGGGCACATTCACCCGCACATAAGCGCCCACATCATTGATTTGTCCGTTCAATACCAATTGATCGCGATACA
>VGGT01000030.1 GCA_016868485.1 Bacteroidota bacterium | reverse complement strand
CAATGCACCGTCTGGCATCTCTTGCAGCGTCTGGCATCCAATGCACCTACCGGCGCCCGTCCATTTCCAGAAAGGGAGAACAAACCGACGTACCCAAATACTCAGCGGCTGCGGTCGACCGTAAATGCGACCAAGTCTGCCAGGCTCGTTCTACATGGATTATCTGGAAATTGATGAAGTAAGCGCAACGCCTCATCACGCAATCCCATCATTCGATTTCTCGCATAATCAATGCCCCCCCAATCGTGCATGAACCGCACCACCTCCTTGGTTTTGGTCGGATTCATCTCATCACTGCGTACCAACTTCATGATCCTTCGCTTCTCACCGGAACCCGCCTTTTCCAAAGCATGTATGAGCGGCAAGGTCATTTTCTTCTCCTTCAAATCAACGCCAGAGGACTTTCCCGTGGGGTCATTACCGAAATCCAACAAATCATCCTTAATCTGGAAGGCCAATCCAACCTGCTCACCAAAAACCCGAGCCTTTTCCACCCAGTCTAGATCAGCACCTGCGGAGGCCACACCTACGGCACAACAGCCCGCCATCAGACTGGCGGTTTTATTGGAGATGATGTCGAAATACACCTCCTCGGTAATATCCAATTTCCGTGCCTTTTCCATTTGAAGTAACTCCCCCTCACTCATTTTTCGCACTGCATCGGAAACTAAGTCCAACAATTGGTGCTCCCGGTGGTGCAAGGCATGGAGCAACCCTTTGCTAAGCAAATAATCGCCTACCAGAACAGCTATTTTATTCTTCCACAACGCATTGATGCTGAAAAAACCACGTCTTAGGTGCGCGTCATCCACGACATCGTCGTGTACCAGCGTAGCGGTGTGCAGCAATTCAACCAAGACAGCACCAACATAAGTCGATTCGCGCACCCCACCCGCGAGACCGGCGGATAAAAACACAAACAAAGGTCGAACTTGCTTTCCCTTTCTGCGAACAATGTAATGAGTTACCTTATCGAGCAGGGGAACCTTACTGCTCATGGCCTGTTTGAACCGCTCTTCAAAAGCCTCCATCTCCCGCTGCACCGGGCGCCTAATCTCATCTAAACGGCTCATAGAAGAATTGCAGACAGGGGATGGTCAAGGCACAAACAGCCCCATCCGACTAATTGTATACCTCTGCGCGCTTACTCGAAGAATAATTCAATTTCAGTGCATTGCACTTACGCAACTCCTGCTTCACGTCCGTAACAATCCCCATTTTAGCCTCTTTGTCGGCCTTAATGGAGGTCGTCATCAGAGGGACTTCCGCCTCAGCCCTGGCTGCACGTTCCTTTTCGATAAATTCCACCACCTGATTCGGTGATGCGAAGGCATCATTCAATTGAATTCGGGGTGCGGTACCGAATTTACCCCGGTAACTCTCGGTGGGTGAGCCAATATAAATGTAACTCACCAAAGACTTTTTCTCCAGTTTTTGAATTTCCGTTGCTTGAGGCACAACAACTTTAACCTTGAGATCTGTTTCCCTTAAGACTGTGGTTACCATGAAGAAAAACAACAACATAAACACAATGTCGGGCAGCGAAGATGTCGAAATAGCCGGTGAAGGCTTCTTTTTCTTTTCAAGTTTCATACTATTTCCTTTGAAGTTTCATACTATGCTCCTGCTACGTTTTCAGGTTCAGCCTCAGAAATAACTTGTCGGTAATAATCCTTGATTTCATTCTGCTGGCTCTCATTCAATTTATCAAATGATTTACCGAAATCACCCATCGCCTTGGCCTCTCGCAATTCATTATAAGCAGCTTTCAATTCATTGTGAACAGTGATATAGATGTTATAGGACGTGCCACGGTCATTCTTTAGTGAAATGATGGCTTTGGTGGGACTTTCAGATAAATTGGGATCCTTACGCGGATTGTCAATAAACTCCTTGGTTCTTCTTTTTAAGTCTTTAACACTTAAAAGCTCACCATTAACCAAGAGTTGGTCGTTTGCATTCACCAATACCTTAAGGACATTTCGCTCCTTGATGCGGATGTCATTCTCAGGTTGATTTTCCTCCGGCATGGGTGGGAGACGAATAGCGATTCCCTTGTCGGTATCAATAGTGGTTGTTACCAAAAAGAAAATCAAAAGCAGAAACGCAATATCCGCCATGGATCCTGCATTCACTTCTGGTGTTCCTCGACCACGTCTCATTAGCGAATGGCGTTATATATTTCACTCACAACCGCTAATACAATCACGCCAATTCCTAGAATATAGACCATCACCATGGTAGAACCAATGAAACGTGACAGCGTTGGGGTGATTCCAAATTTTTCATAGGCAGGGAGAACTTCTCCCGTTGAGAACATATAGCCAATTGCGAAAAGCAAAATCGTTCCTACCACACCGATTAGGGCACTCTTGGCCTTAGAAAAATCGGTTGTCATCTGATAGAGTGGGAAAAGAATGGCCCCCACTGCGCTTAATCCCATCAGGACATACGACAAAATCAGTAACAGGTTTACTGTAGATTCGATATCCATATTGTATTATTTTTTAGATTGATGTTTGACAACAATATCAACAAGACCAATGCTCGAATCTTCCATATCGATCACCAAGCCGTCGACTTTAGACACGATATAGTTATAAAAAATTTGAAGGATAACAGCCACGATAAGTCCACCAACCGTCGTTAAAAGGGCAACCTTGATACCTCCAGCCACAAGCGATGGGCTGATATCTCCAGCGGCTTCAATCGCATCGAATGCCTGAATCATACCAACAACCGTTCCCATAAACCCGAGCATGGGGGCCAAGGCAATAAAAAGTGAAATCCAAACCAAGCCGCGCTCGAGTTGAGCCATTTGCACAGAACCATAAGCGGTAATTGATTTTTCTACAATTTCAACTCCTTCGTGTGCACGATCTAAACCTTGGTAGAAAATACTGGCTACGGGCCCACGGGTGTTGCGGCATAATTCTTTAGCTGCATCCACCCCTCCACTCTTCATAGCATCCTCAATCTTCGATAATAACTTCTTCGTGTTGGTGGTTGCCAAATTGAGATAAATAATTCGTTCAACAACAATGGCTAACCCAAGAATAAGGCAGAGAAGAATCGGACTCATCCATTCCCAACCGCCCTCAATAAACTTTTGTTTGATGACTTGGTGTACAGATGATTCAGCCGCTGGGGTGGCAGCATCTTCTTCACTGGCCATAGTGTCAGCAACCGGTGCAGCGGCAGCGGCCGCATCTTGTTTGGTGGTGTCTTCAGCGGGCGCATTCTGGGCGAAGGCCAATCGGCCAAATGTGCAAACTGCGATAATCAGCAAGGAAACAAAAAGTGACTTTCTTTTCATAAGTCGAGGTATTTAAGGGGTGGTTTATTGGGTTAAGATATGATTCAAAGAACACGCTTCAATGTGCGGTTGGAGGTGGCGGAGAGGGCGGGATTCGAACCCGCGATACCCTTTCGAATATACACACTTTCCAGGCGTGCTCCTTCAACCACTCGGACACCTCTCCGGATCCACAAATCAGCGTGCTAATATAGATAAAAAAGAGTCATCCTTAAGTTAAGAAAAAAGTAGAGAAAAAAGTGGGGTTAGATCTCGGTTAACTCCCCTTTTAAGTCCTTGCTGATGAAATGCTCCAATTCAAAACCCGCGTAACCGTTGCCCAGAAGCCACATAATCTTGGTAATGGCCGCCTCGAAGGTCATATCGCGACCGCTCACGACACCCATTTCGCGCAAGGCGGTAGCGGAATGGTAGCGTCCCATGTCGACATATCCCCCGCGGCATTGGGTGACCGACACTACGGTACGCCCACTTTTTATGTACTGTCTTAAGGCGTCGAGCAGCCAACCATGCGTGGGGGCATTGCCCATTCCGAACGTCTCCATCAGCAACACCCTGTTGTCTGCCGATTCCAAAAGCGGCACCACCACCGACTTTGACATACCTGGAAACAACCGAATGCCTGCAACACCCGAATTCAGTCCCGTTCGCAGTTTAAAGCTCGGGCCATCAACCGGGCGAATAAACCGATCCTGAAATCGAATGGCAGTGCCTACCTCCGCTAATGCGGGATAATTGGGCGATTGAAAAGCCTGAAATTTGTCGGAGTCGAATTTAGAGGCGCGATTGCCGCGAAACAATCGGTAATCAAAATAGATACAAACCTCGGGTAAACGGGCTTGACCATTTGCATCCGTGGCCCCCGCCAATTCTATGGCTGTTGTCAGATTTTCGCGCGCATCCGTACGCGGATAGCCCAAAGGAAGCTGCGAACCCGTTAGAATCACCGGCTTTGCCAGTGCATCGAGCATATAACTTAAAGCGCTCGCGGTATATGCCATGGTATCCGTACCGTGCAAGACCACAAAGCCGTCATAATTGTTGTAGTGCTCCCCAATGGAATGTGCGATGCTTTGCCAATGGTGGGGCTCTACTTGGGATGAATCGATGGGATGAATCGGCGTAATCGCATCCAAATGATACCCCAGAGCCCTCAGTTCGGGCAACTGATGCGCTACATCATCCAAAGCGAAAGAAACAAGTGCGCCCGATTGTTCATCCCGAACCATGCCCAGCGTACCTCCGGTGTAAATCAGCAAAACACGTCTACGCATCAAAAAACAAATTTTGGGCGTTTCGCGTGCATATTTCCGCTGCTTCATCGGTCGAAATGGACCAACACTCTGCCACCACGCGGGCAACCTCGATGATGCGTGCGCTTTCATTGCGCTGTCCGCGGAAGGGGAAGGGACTCAAATACGGACTATCTGTTTCCAACACAACCCGACTTCGATCGACTTGCTGAACCACGGATCGCAACTTATCTGCGTTTTTGTAGGTCACAACCCCGCCGATTCCCAGATACATCCCCCGATCGATGATGCGCTTCGCCTCTTCTAATGAACCGGAGAAACAATGGAATACGCCGGGTAGCGTGCGATTGCCTAACGCTTCCAAAATGACATGGGTGCTTTCGCGGGAATGGATCACAACAGGAAGGGACCTGTGCTGAGCCTGTTCCACTTGCCATAAAAATGCCGCCTTCTGCTGGTCTAGATTGTCTTTACGCCAATATAGGTCGATCCCGATCTCGCCAATCGCTGCATATTTTCGTCGATCCAACCAAGAAAACAAATCCGCTACAACCGCTTGCCAATCGTCGCCCACTGAACAAGGGTGCAGGCCCATCATCGATCGAACCACTTCGGGGTATGCATCCTCCAGGGCATGCATTCCATCCACACTTTCCAAATCCACATTCGGCAAAAGCATCATACGCACCCCCGAATCATGAGCCCGCTGCATCATCGCATCGCGATCGTCATCGAATTGCGAGCTATAAAGATGGGTATGTGTATCGGTTAGAACCACGTCGGCAAATAAGAGCCTGCGCGATGAAAACAGGGAGCAGGGCGATGAAAAAAAGGAGCAGGGCGATGAAAAAACGATCCGCCTTGGAAACGATTAATTGCGCCGCGACAACAGCAAACTGGCGTAGTAAAGTAAGGTAGCGAGCGAACTCAGCGCTGCAATGACATAGGTCATGGCGGCCCAATGGAGGGCATCTTTGGCCATAGAATGCTGACGGGATGTGGTGATGTTGTTGCGGTCGAGCCAGGCCAATGCCCGTCGGCTGGCATCAAATTCAACGGGTAGGGTCACAAAAGTGAAGACGGTGGTGAGTGCGAATAGGGCAACCCCCAACATCAGCAACTGAGGGAAAATGTGCAGCGTAAAAACCCCACCCATGAGTATCCAAGGCATGACTCGACTGGTTGCACTCAAGGTGGGGACCATTTTGGACCTGAATTGCAGCCATGAATATGCATCCGCATGCTGTACGGCATGCCCTACCTCATGGGCTGCGACGGCGGCAGCGGCGACTGAGTTGCCGTAATATACCTCCCGACTCAGATTCACGGTGCGGTCCATGGGGTTGTAGTGATCGGTCAATTGTCCTTCCGTGGAAATGATCTGAACATCGCGGATTTGGTGGTCGCGCAACATCCGTTCAGCAATTTCGCGACCCGACATGCCTCCGTCGAGCGGGGTAGCGGTGTACTTGCTGAAACGGTTCTTGAAACGGGCACTGACGATCCAACTGGCGATCATCATGAGAATCATCAAAACATATAAGGACATCATATAGGAATTATTTAAAATCGAACATTAAACGCGGAATACGCCCGAAAAGTTCCTTGCCAGCGAAAGCCTACCAAATCCGGTCAAAAGCTTTCAAATCCAGCGAAGCGCTACCAGATTTTCTCGATAAGGTCGTCTGCCGTAATCCCTTCTGCTTCCGCTTTGTAGTTGAGAACCATCCGATGGCGAAGAATGTTCTTTGCTACAGCACGAACGTCCTCAATGTCGGGGGCATATTTGCGGTTGAGGGCGGCGTGGCATTTGGCTCCGATGGCCAGGTATTGTGAGGCCCTTGGACCGGCACCCCAACTCACCAAGCGATTGGTTTCGTCGCCTGCAAACGATCCGCCGGGCCGTGTTTTGTGGGCCAGTTTCACCGCATAGTTCAACACCGTATCGCTGATCGGAATGCGGCGAACCAACTGCTGAAAGTAGAGAATTTCATCGGCCCCCATGACCTTGTTGGCCGAGGGCAAGCGATCGGTAGTGGTATGCCTCACCACCTCTAACTCGTCCTCAAATTTGGGGTATCCGAGTTGTACATGAAACATGAAACGGTCGAGCTGAGCCTCAGGCAAGGGATAAGTTCCTTCCTGCTCGATGGGGTTTTGCGTGGCCAACACAAAAAATGGAGCAGGCAAAGTGTAGTACTTTCCGGAAACGGTAACCTGCTTTTCCTGCATGGCCTCCAACAACGCACTCTGCGTTTTGGGTGGGGTTCTGTTGATCTCGTCGGCCAACACCACATGGGCAAAGAGCGGACCGGGAACAAACTTGAACTGGCGCTGGTCGTCGAGCACCTCTGAACCCGTGATATCGCCCGGCATCAGGTCGGGGGTAAACTGAACGCGACTGAAACTCAAATCGAGCACCTGCCCAATGGTGTGCACCAAAAGGGTTTTTGCTAGACCCGGCACACCCACAAGCAAGCAGTGTCCGTTGCTGAAAATAGAAATGAATACCGATTCCACGACCTGGTCTTGGCCGATCACCACCCGAAACACTTCATTGCGGCATTGCTGGTAGCGCTCATACAAGGCGTCGACGGCTTCTTTATCAGAAGAAAAACTTAGAGACATAGGGCTTTAGAATTGGAGGGCAAAAGTACGAATATGTTTGGCTCAGGTCGGCGAATTATCCTTCATGGCTGAGAAAGCGGGCATCCTGAACCACGAGGTCTTCGGTCAGTGTATATACCCGAGGAACAGCCGTGGGGATCTCAAACTGCAGAATTTCAGCCGGACTCATTCCTTCGAGTTGCATGACAAGGGCCCGTAGGCTGTTGCCATGTGCCGCCACCAGCACGTTTTTTCCTGCGCGCAGAAGCGGAAAAATCTCCTGATTCACATACGGAATGACCCGCGCTGCTGTGTCTTTCAAGCTCTCCCCATCTGGAGGAGCCACATCATAACTGCGGCGCCAAATCAGTACCTGTTCATCGCCGTAGCGCTCGGCTGTTTCGGCCTTATTTAGACCCTGAAGCATCCCATACATCCGCTCATTGAGCGCTTCGTTGGCGATAATGGGAAGTTCCTCATTCCCCATCACGCGAAGCATGATGCGCAAGGTATTCTGCGCCCGCTGAAGCGCACTGGTGAATGCCAGGTCGAAATGGTAGGTGGCCAACATCACCCCGGCACGTGCGGCTTCTTCTTCACCTTGAGCCGATAAGGGCACATCGACCCAACCCGTAAAGCGATTCTCGAGATTCCATTGAGATTGTCCATGTCGGACCAAAACCAGGGTAGGCATAATACAATAAGGTTAAATAAACAGCAATCGAGTGATTCGGTGGCGACCGCTGACACCCGCGCAAGCATTCAATTGCTCGATGATGTTGGTCTGATTGAGGTGCAGCTCCGACCTGAGTGCCGCATCGCCGATCCGAACCATGAGTTTTTGTCCGCTCACCAAGAATGATTCCGTGCGCGAAGCCACAGACTCACCCATTAACCCATCCCAACAGCTGCGCATGCGCACCTCATCGAGGGGTGCTCTCAACTTATAGGCCTCAACTAAGTCGCCCAATACCTTGGCTAAACTGCTCGCATCGCCCCCCCTGATCCTCATCCGATGTGTCGTTCTGCATGATAGGACGAGCGAACGAGCGGTCCGCTCTCCACAAAATCAAATCCCCGGTCATATCCCATCTGCTTATATTCCGCGAAAAGATCGGGGTGTACGTATTCCGCCACTTCCAGGTGACGAGCAGTCGGCTGCAGGTATTGGCCGATGGTGACGACATGAACCTGGGATTCGGTGAGGTCGTCGAGCAAGCGAGCAACGTCGTCGCGGGTTTCACCCAAACCCACCATAAAGCCGGTTTTGGTGCGGAGTCCAGCCGCACTGATGCGCGACAACTGTTCTAAGCTCCGTTTGTATCGGGCCTGTGGACGAACCAATCTATACAGCGGCTCGACCGTTTCCATATTGTGTGAAACCACCTCCGGGCGCTCTGAAATCATCAGGTCCAGAGCATCCCAATTGGCTTTCACATCGGGGATCAGCGTCTCTAGTGTGGTGCTGGGTGATGCTTTTCTTATTTCGCGCACGGTGGCGGCCCAAACGGTTGCCCCACGGTCTTGAAGTTCGTCGCGGTTAACCGAAGTGAGCACCGCATGCTTCACCCCCATTAAACGAATCGCTTCTGCTACCCGGTAGGGCTCATCGAGATCAAGTTCCGATGGACGACCTGTGGCAACCGCGCAAAACGAACATCCACGCGTGCAAATATTGCCCAAAATCATAAAGGTGGCTGTTCCGGCCCCCCAACATTCGCCCATGTTCGGACAATTTCCACTTTCGCAAATGGTGTGCAATTTATACTGATCGACCAGTCCCCGCACTTTACGAAAGGCCTCACCTGATGGAAGCTTCACACGAAGCCAATCTGGCTTTTTGCGCCGCTCGGAGCGGATGTCGAGAACCAAATGATCGTCCATCTTGCAAAAATACGCTTCAATCGATCAAGGTGGAAAAATATATACCTACCATTTGTTGCCGAGATGCACTGCAACATAAAGGGAAGGATACACCAATGGATTTTTTAGGCTTCCTGGAATACCTGGAATATTCTCGGCCATAACGGATGGTCTAAAAGGGAGAAAATCGATCGATAGTCCAGCTTCCAACACCCTAAGCTCTTCTGCCGTTGCAGCCCATTCAAAGAGCAAACCCACGCGCCCGTAAACACCTGCTTGAAGGCTCATTTCATCGAGCCCTTCCTGAAAGCGGGAACGACCATAAATATTACTTTGTCCGTGTCGCTTCGGGTCGTAGCGCTCCGATCGAACCGTTACATATTGGGGATCTGCTGGATCGATGGGAAATAATACATCGAGGTAAACAGGCTTCAAAAATGCCATTGATAATCCACCGCCATAACGCCAACGCCACTCAACCCCATTTTTGGGGCCCTTTTCAAAGAGCAGTCGTTCCCGGCTGTATCCGCCGCGCAGAAGAAATAACTCGTTGAGCTTCCCAAATACAAATGGCCTCGGATTGATGAATTGTTCGTTGGTAATGCGCACCTCCTTCGGGTGCTTGAGCCGCCACAATTCTACTTCCCAAGCTCTATCTTCCCTGCTGTTGGCGCTTCGTCCGAATCGACCATTCACAAACCATCCTAGGTTGTGGACGCCACCGCCAAGGGTGTAGTAGCGAAAATAATTGATATCACCCCGTCCGCTGGAGGCCACAGCCGGGTTAATTGAAGGCGGCAAAGTCTGAGCGTGAAGGTCAAATAATGAAATACTTGGTACAACAAATATCCCTAAAGCAAAAAGGAACTGACTCAGCGCCCGGACTATACTTTTATTCAGAAGGGGGGGGGCTAAATTCATAAATGGGTGAAGCGCGTTCGCACTAACAAATATAAGGAACATACAGTGCTTTAAAATGTTGTGCGGGCAAACAAAAATGGTATTTTGGCTGACTCAATTTGGCTGACTCAATCCCCTCGATCAAAATGAAAATTTTAAAAAATCTTCAGAATTTGGACCGTCTTAAAAGGAACCGACGATGACACAAATGGAGGTAAATTACTTGGGTGCGCTGCGCTGTTTGGCACGGCACACCAGCTCGGACGCAGAATTGATGACCGACGCGCCACGCGACAACCACGGCTTGGGCTCAGCTTTCTCCCCAACCGATTTATTGGCTACCGCCCTGTTGACCTGTATGCAAACCGTAATGGGCATTACTGCCCGTACGCGTGGATGGAATCTTGATGGGATGAGCGGATCGGTTCGAAAGGAAATGACGAACGATGGACCCCGAAGGATAGCTCAGTTGACGGTTGACTTGCATATCCCCGGAGTATGGTCGCCTCGAGACCGCGCGATCCTTGAACAAGCCGCATGCAGTTGCCCGGTTGCTAAAAGCCTATCCCCGGAAATCGAGCAGAGGGTTTTCTTCAACTACGGTCAGAAGACTCTGTAGGGGCCGGGCTGTTTTCACCATAAGCCGGGCATGACCGATGGCACGAAGAGGCAAAAAGTGCGAGCGCCAAAAGTGATAAAAGGAAAAAGGACTTTTTCATAGTTCGATATTTGTGAACGAAAGACCGAAAAAAATGTGAAATTACCAAACCTTTACCCAAATGTTGATCCCGTAAAATTGGTAGATCTCTTGCACAGCGCGTCTTTGCGCGATTTTCTTCAGACGGAGGCACTTCTTGATGAACGAGGCCGCATCTCACGGGCTCAAAAGGCATTTGGACCGCTGGCCTCATTCGCTTTAGAGCAACTGCATGTTCAACGAAAGGCCGTTATTAAAGCGCCTGACCTTTATCGAAACGGGTGGCTGTTCACCCAGCGCAGCCTCGAACAATGTACATCTGAGGCTGTAGCCGGGGTGAAGTCGAACTGGCTGCAAGGAAGCAGCTTCACAGACCTCACAACAGGGGCCGGGGTAGATGCCTTCTTTGCATCACGTTCGGGTATTCCGCTCTCATTGGCCGAACATGATCCTTTGCTCAGGGCGATGCTTGCTTACAATTTTAGAGGGACAGGGAACCTGCTGAACATGGAAGAGGATGGGATGTCCTATTTAAAGTCCATCTCAGAATCCGCCCCAATGAGCGGTGTGCATGCTCCCCTGATAAAAACTAAGACGATCAATTCGAGCAATCCCATCGATCGCCACCCCTTCGGATCGGTGGTCTACCTTGATCCCGATCGACGACCCGGCGGGAGGCGCACCTTCTCTTGGCAAGATTCCATTCCAAATATTATAGCGATCATGCCCCGATTGTGCGAATCATTCGATAGTGTTTGGGTGAAGTCATCGCCGATGACCGATCCCACCGCGAGTATGCGTGCATGGAATGGCCACACCACGGATGTATTCGCTATTTGTTGGCAAGGTGAACTGAAAGAAATTCTGTTTAGAGTACAGAAAGGGACGCCCGGTGATTGTCGACTGCATGCGGTTTACATTCATGGGCATGACCCTTATGATTCGAATGAAGCCATAAAAGGCCAAAATACAGGCCCAATGGTGCAGGATATTGAACCTCCCCCTTTTCATATCTACTCCCGGAGCTTGTCTGAGGCGAAAACCGTACACAGCAACGCTTCCCAAGTCGGACCGGGTGATCTCCTTTTCGAGCCCCATGCAGGGCTCAACCGATTGAATTTGTCGGTAGAATTTGCTCTAGAATTGGGATATTCCCAACTCGCACCCCATGTGCCTTATTTTTTGATGGGCTCCAATCTATCCGCCCTGCGAACGGATCACATGCCTGGCCGGATCTTGAGTATTCGCGATGTACTCAACTACCAACCCAAGACCTTGGTAGCCCAATTGAAGTCGATGGGCGTTCACCGCGCCATGTTGGCCAGTAAATGCTTTTACCTCAATGTGGCTCAGCTGAGGTCGACCCTCAAAATTCCGGATGGCGAGGACGCCTACCTGATTTTTACCACTTTATCCGGCAATAGGGCCGTTTGTATTGTGGCCGATCTGTTGTAAGGCTTCCCTCGAATGATACGCCCTTTATAGCCTTTGGATGCCCTT
>VGGT01000029.1 GCA_016868485.1 Bacteroidota bacterium | reverse complement strand
CCTTACTGAGGAACGTTGCGAACAGTTGGGACTCGATTTGATGGTGAATGCCAACACAACGCCTCATGAAACACCCTTTACCGTTTCGATCGATTTGGTTGGCCATGGGGTGACCACAGGAATTTCGGCCTCAGACAGGGCGCTTACCATTCAAGCACTCACCTGGCCCCAGGCCCAGTCTGCTGATTTTTCCCGCCCCGGACATATATTCCCGCTGAAGGCGAAAAAAGAAGGTGTGCTGCGCAGAGCAGGGCATACAGAAGCAGCCACCGATTTTGCGCGCCTTGCCGGATTACCCCCGGTTGGCGTGATCTGCGAGATCATGAGCCCCGACGGCAATATGGCGCGCCTCCCGGAGCTGCGCCAGGTAGCTGATCGTTTTCATATGAAATTGGTGAGCATTCAAGACCTGATTACCTACCGTTTGAAGACCGAAAGCCTCATCACCCGCGAAATTGAAGTGGACATGCCCACCCGATGGGGTAATTTTCGTTTGGTGGCATTCCGTCAACTGCAAGACGATCGTGAGCACCTGGCCTTGGTGAAAGGGGAGTGGTCGCCCCAAGACCCGATTCTGGTGCGGGTGCATTCCAGCTGTATGACGGGCGACATCTTTGGTTCTTGTCGGTGCGACTGCGGTCAACAACTACAACGTGCTATGGAACTCATCGAGGCAGATGGACGGGGCGTAGTGCTCTACATGAACCAAGAAGGGCGCGGCATTGGCTTGCTCAACAAACTCAAAGCCTATAAACTTCAAGAAAATGGCATGGATACCGTTCAAGCCAACCTGGCGCTGGGCTTTGGGATGGACGAACGCGACTACGGAATTGGTGCCCAAATTCTGCGGAACCTTGGCATAGGACATATGCGGTTAATGACCAACAACCCTACCAAACGGGCTGGTCTCATCGGCTACGGATTAACCGTAGTGGATCATGTTGCCCTTGAAGTCCCTCCTAATCCGCATAATCATGCCTATCTCCAAACCAAACGCGACAAGATGGGGCACGAAATCCTGCAGGGCTAAATCATAAAGTTTGATGACCTGAGCACATCACTGCTCAGCGCTCGAACCTCACCGGGCTCCATTCCCGCTAAGGTGAATGGCCCAAATGACCACCGAACCAGGCGAAGGGTTGGGAAGCCCAGTGCAGCCGTCATCCGGCGAATTTGTCTGTTTTTTCCCTCACGCAGCCTGAGCTTCAACCAAGTATCCGGCACCGACAACCGAAACCGGACCGGCGGGTTTCTTGCCGGCAACAGTGGCGCCTCATGAAACAGCGCAACACCCACAGGTAAACATTGGTGCTTCTGGCCTTTAATCGAGATGCTGATCCCTTGAGTCAGTGGACCCAAATCGTGAAGGGTCGGCCTCCCCTCGACTTGAACCCAATAACACTTTTCGACCCCCTGACCCAACCAATGAGCGTTTTGCCGCGGGTCATTGGTCAGAAAAAGTAATCCCTCGCTGTCCTCATCGAGTCGACCCACCGGATAAACATCCTTTGGGAAATCAAACAAACTACCCAAACCAATTTTTCCGGCCACGGAGGTCGTAAACTGACTCAGGACCCCAAAGGGCTTATAGACAATATAATAGTGGTACAAAAAGAGTGGTGCAATGTTTGGGGGTTGCGGCACGCTCGGCACAAAACACGAAAATAAGCACAATTTCTGAGTTGAAATACAATATTTTTGCCCTCTAAAGGTTGCATTTTCTCGATGCCCATTCGCACAGTTTTAAAACATCAAGTTCAGCGGTTCGTTGTAGCCTGCCAACTGAGCCGTCGTTGTATTCCACAGCTCTGGACTTTAGCCATCCTCGTGTGCATCGTCCAACTGATTTCTTGCCAACGTGATCTAAGTCCACGCAAGCTCTACCACGACACCACCGCTCATTACAACATTTATTTCAATGGGCTCATCAAGTACGAAGAGGCCCTCATCGACATCCGCAAGGCACATGTCGACGACTACAACAGTGTTCTTCCGGTTTTTGTATATGGAACGCCCGAAGCAGCCACTGGATATGCGGCTCAATTTGAAGAAACCGTTAAAAAATGCTCAAAAGCCATCTCCTTACATGAGGTAAGCCGTTGGATCGACGAGTGTTTTCTGCTCATAGGGAAGGCCTATTTCATGAAGCGCGATTATTTCGAGGCCATCGAAAGCTTCCAATATGTGCACGCCAAATGGAAAAAAGATCCAATTGGTCAAGAAGCATTGATCTGGTTGATTCGCTCGTATGCCGCCAACAAACAATATTCGAAGGCCCAAGCCACCATCGAGGTGATCAATGCCAATAAGAAATTTCCCAAATCGCTGAAGGGAGAATTTTATGCTGTTTGTGCTGAGTTTCACATCAGTCAAAAGCGCTATGAACAGGCCATCGAGCCCTTAGAAAAGGCGCTGCGCTACGACTGGAAACGCACCGAAAGAGCCCGCATGCATTTCGTTCTTGGTCAACTCTATGGTGTAGAAGCCAAAAGCAAGGCATCCCGCTCTTTTGAGGCCTGCCTCAAACTTCGTCCACCCTATCAGATGCAATTCCAGGCCCGGCTTCAACTGGCCCGTATGTTTGATGGTCAGTCGATGAGCAACCGCGAAATGCAGGCCCTCCTGAGGAAAATGCTCAAAGATGTGCGCAACCAAGACTACTTCGATGAGATCTACTACGAACTCGCTATGTTGAGCTTTCAATTGCGGCAACCCAAAGAGGGCATGGAACTGCTGCTGACCTCGGTGAACTGTGGAGGAAAAAACACGGTTCAGAAAGCAAAGGGCTTTGCTGCCATCGCGGATCGCTATTTCGATGAGCGGTCGTACAGCCAAGCGCAGTTGTACTACGACAGCTGTTATCAATTGTTGAAAAAAGACCACCCCCGATACCGCGAAATCAAGGGCAGAAGCCAGTTTCTTGGCGATTTGGCCCGCTCCCTATCGACCGTTCAGGTTCAAGACAGTCTGCTGGATTTGGCCGAATTGCCCGAGAAGCAAATCTTGGCGCGGATCGACCAAAAGATCAGCGACGACAAACGCCGCGAGGAAGAGGCTAAAAATGCTAAAAAATTAGCGCAACAAAGCCAAAACCAGCCTTTTAACCCAATGATGAATCAAATGGGAATGGGTATGGGTATGGGCATGAATAGCCCCTTCGGCGGCCGACCGGGCATGAACAACCCCGGAATGCCCGGACAAGCGGGTTCTGGGGGCTGGTATTTCTATGATCAGCAGAATATAAGTCGCGGCTACAATGAATTCCGCCAGCTTTGGGGCAACCGAGAGTTGACCGATTTTTGGAGGCGGTCCAATCGGGAGAAATCAGGTGAAGCTGAAGAAGGTGATCAGGAAGTGGTAGACAGCTCAGCCTTACCCGCTGAAGATTCACTGCTGCGGGCCGACCCAAAAGCATACTATCTTTCGAAAGTTCCCCTGACCGAAGAAGCAAAAGACAAATCGGTAGAAATGATCCGCAAGGCGCTGATGAAGTTGGGCGAGATCTACAATGAAAAGCTAAACGATTACCCATTGTCACTCCAGTATTATGAGCAGCTGCTCTCGGGCCACCGGGGGTGCAAATACGAGCCAGAAGCCTTGTACAGGGCAGGTTTGGTGCACGGACTCAACAAGCAGGAAGCCGCTCAGAAAATCAAACACGATCGCCTCACCCGGGAGTTTCCTGAATCTGATTTCGCACAACTTTTATTAAATCCGGAAAGCTTTAAGCCCCCGGGTGCTGAAGATGAAGTCCGCATCGAAAACTGGTATCGGCGTGCATACCAAGCGTTTATCAACGGAGATGCATCCACGCCAGTAGCATTGACTGACTCTGCACGCGCTCGTTTTCGTCAACACCCGTTGATCCCCAACTTTGAGTTCTTATCCGCCATCTGCCTGCTCAAACTCCGTGATTCAACGGCCACCCGCGATGCCCTCACCAGCCTTGTGGGCAAATACCCGAACCATCCTGTGGCAGAATTGGCCAATGATTGGCTTAAGGCGGGGAATGAGCCCACCGGAGTGGTTAAAACGAAAGACCGTGTCCTCGAGCCTCTGTTTAACCGCAAACCCGAAGAGCCCCACTTCTATGTATTGGCCATCGCATTAGATGTTTGGAATAAACACAAAGAAATGCAGGTAAAATTGTCTAATTTTAACCAAGAGCAATTCAGCGCAGGTCGACTTAAAGTGAGCACTATGCTCTATGGTGAGGAATATCAATTGTTGGTGGTGCGGGAGATGCCCAACGAACAGCGGGCCCTGCTCTACTTTGAGTCGACCCAACTGTATGCCCCTCTGTTGAAAGGCCTACCCGATGGCAAATTTCATGGTTTTATTGTGGCAAAAAACACATACAATGAAGTATACAGCAAGAAACTACTGACGGAGTATCTGGCTTTTTTTAGCGAACAGTTGAAACCAAAAGGAAAGCCCTAAAAAAAATACCCAAACCACCATGATGTCGAACTTAAACACAAACAAGGCAAAATCGGTGCCCAGTAACCCCTGGATTCGGCGGATGTGGATTGGCTTTTTCACATTTTGGCTCGGAATTGTTGTATTTTTTGCTGGGGTCGCCTATGGTCTTTTCGGGGAACTCCCGGGCTTTGCTGATCTAGAAAATCCCAAAAATTTACTGGCCACTGAGGTTATTGCCTCCGATGGTGTTGTCTTGGGGAAGTACTTCGTTCAAAATCGTTCGTTTACCTCCTATTCTGAACTCTCCCCACATTTGATACAAGCCCTTGTGGCCACAGAGGATGTCCGATTCGAGCGACACTCGGGGATTGATGTGCGAAGTCTCATGCGCGCGGTCGTGTTTTTGGGATCGAAGGGAGGTGCCAGCACCATCACACAGCAATTGGCGCTGAACTTATTCAGCGGCGAACGTGCCCGCTCAAAACCTGCTCGTATATTGCAGAAATGCAAAGAGTGGGTCATCAGTGTACAACTTGAGCGTCGCTACACCAAGCAGGAAATTCTGGCCATGTACCTCAACACGGTCGACTTTGGTTACAACAGTTTTGGCATCAAATCCGCTGCACGCACCTATTTCAATAAAGATGCACGCGATTTAAACATCCAAGAATCGGCTGTCTTGGTCGGCCTACTCAAGGGAATCACTCTTTATTCGCCCGTTCGCAACCCAGAACGTTCGATAAACCGAAGGAATACCGTTTTGTCGCAAATGGCCAAATACGGATACCTCAATGATGAAGAGTCAGACAGTCTTCAAGAATTGCCCCTAAAATTGAACCTTCGGCCATCCGACCATGCCGCGGGTACAGCAACCTATTTTCGCGAATACCTACGGGCTTGGCTGAATCAATGGGTGAAAGAGAACCCGCGCGCCGACGGAAAGAAATGGGATATTTATCGTGATGGTTTACGGGTTTATACCACCTTAGACGCACGAATGCAGACCCATGCCGAAGATGCTGTCGCGACCCATATGAAATCGCTTCAAAATACCTTTTTCGGACATTGGAAAGGAAAGGGCGAACCTTGGGGCGACAACACTGAGATTCTTGAGCTGGCCATGAAACGCTGCGACCGCTACCGCGATTGGAAAGACGAGGGACTCAGCGAAAGTCAAATTCGACGGAAAATGGATGAACCGTTGAAAACCCGTTTGTTCAGCTGGGAGGGGTGGCGCGACACAACGATCAGTCCGATGGATTCCATCCGCTATGCCAAAAAGTTCCTCCACACTGGTTTTATGGCCATGGAACCCGAATCTGGCCACATCAAAGCTTGGGTTGGCGGCATCGACATGCAATTTACACAATATGACCACGTCAACAAAAACGCGCGAAGGCAGGCCGGTTCCTCATTTAAGCCATTTGTATATACCCTTGCGGTCGACAACGGCTTCGATCCCTGCATGCGCATCCCCAACCAACCCGTTACTTTTGAAGATTTCGAAAATTGGACGCCCGACAACTACGACGATTCTTATGGGGGCACGCTCAATATGTTTGAAGGACTAGCCAAGTCCATCAACAGCATCGTGGCGTACCTCATGAAACAAATCGGACCCGATGCCGTCATCGAACTCAGTAGAAACATGGGCATTGAAAGCCCGATGGAACCTTACCCCAGCCTTTGCCTCGGCGCTTTCGATATGAGTGTGTATGAAATGGTGGGCGCCTATGCCACTTTTGCCAATAAGGGAGTGTGGACGAAGCCCATTTTCGTTACACGAATTGTGGATAAAGACGGCAATGAACTGGCCCGATTCGATGCTGAATCGCGCGAGGTGTTTAGCGAAGAAACGGCTTATGTCATGACCAAAATGCTGGAGGGTGTGGTGAACCGGGGTACAGCAGCCCGACTCAGGGGCAAATATGCTTTGAAGATGCCACTGGGCGGGAAAACGGGTACAACCCAGAACAATTCGGATGGCTGGTTTATTGGAATTACCCCTGGACTCGCCTTGGGGGCTTGGGTGGGCGCAGACGATCGTGCCGTGCATTTCAGAAGCACCAATTTAGGCGGGGGCGCGAACTCGGCTTTGCCCATTGTGGGAGAGTTTCTTACTCGGGTTTGGGCAGACCCCAAAATCAACATGCCTGAACGCTATTTCGAGGCACCCGAATCTTTGTCTATTGCTACTTCTTGCCCACAATAGTACGCTATTCGGTTGTCTTGTTGCCTTGTTTTGCCTTTCTAAACCGATTTTTAACTTTCATCCACAAATCGGTAAGGGTATCATAATTCTCCGTGATGCTCATGCCAACCCCATAGCGGTAGTTGGAATCTGCATTGTTCAATATACGGTCATCAAGGCGATTGAATGCTTTCATTCGAACGGCCCCGTCGCGCGTGAGTAAATATTCCATCATGATTTCACCGGCCAAGGCTGTAGAATTTGATGTTTGCACGGTGTTGCTGCCCAACTTTCCGTCGATCAAGAGGCGGTCATTGAACAAAGAAACATTTCCCGCCACGGCCAAATCTCCTTGACGTCCTGGTGCTGAAGTGTTGATTAAATTAGATCGGTTGCGGTAGGATATCCCCAAGCTCACATTGTCGATGAGTTGGGAGAGCATGTTGTTGAGCTGGTTGCTCAATACCTCCGTGAGCGAATTGGCACCCGTACTTCCGAGGAGTCCGGTGAGGGCTGCATTATCGGCAGGGAAAAACTGCCCAGCAATTAACAAGGCCAATACTTGGTTGTTCAACTCTTGTTCGTTTTGGTTGATGCTTCTTATTCGAGCGGCCACAGGATCCGTGGCATTGTCTTCGATGTTGCCGGGCAGCTTCAATTGAAAACCTACGTCGGGTTTGAGCAAGGAACCCTTTAACTTGAGGTAGGTGTCGACCGTGATTTGTTTTCGTGCCTCATTCTGCAATTGCGACGGGTCGAGAAGACGATCTACATCACAACGCTGCCGATACACGGCGCTCAAGTCCAATTGGGCATCATAGGGGTCGCCAGACCAGGTTATGGTTCCACCCTGCTCCAGTTTAAATTTCTTACCAGGCAAATTGGCCAGGGTAAACATATAATCGCCAGAATGCACCGTATAGCCGCCGTCCATCAGTAACTCACCGTCCGGACGATAAGATATAACCATTTGACCTTCACCATTCCCTTTGAGTATATCGCCGGCAGCCCGGTCAAACAAAACGCTAAACTCCGCATCGCGGTTCATATTCAAATTCATGCGGAAAGCCACACCCTCAGGGTGGAACTCCATCTCTTCAACTTCTTCGGCCTCATCGCGGGTGGCAGAAACGAAATCAATAAACTCATTGGCTGAACGTGAGCCTTCGCCATCCAAAGGCAATTCGATTCGCGTACCGCGCTCAGTAGTTGCCACTACATCAATGTCCACCAGATTGAAATCTCCAGTGATTCGGGCGCTTCCCGTTGCCTTACCCGTCCCAAAAAATGCCTCCCGGTAGCTGGGTGGGGTGTTGATGACCTGCATATTGCGGGCATCGACCTTTAAATCGATCGTAAACCGATCCAAGTTTTTGTGCATCAGGCTACCCGTCACCCATCCCGATCCATTCAGACCATCAGAAACCGTCACCGAATCAAAGCGTATGCGGTCGGGCAATAGCGTGATGCGCCTACCAAGGCGGAACGACTGATCCAAAAAGTCAACGTGAATGCGGTTTTGGGAGAGATCAGCCCAACCGGTTAACTCCGTTTTGGGGCCATTGATGAACAAGCGTAAATCACCCGAGAGGCCTCCATCCAACGAATCAAAAACGGGCTGCAGGAGTGGATTCAATACCCAGGCAGGAAGATCCGATAAGCTCAGATCCAGCTCGAGACTATCCTGTCCCGCTTTTCGGCTGAAGCTGCCATCGACCGTCAGCAACTGCCGAGGCTTTTGCATTTCGGCCGATAAAGATGTGTCTGGGCTTAAAGGTCTTTGAACATCCGCTTTGAGATGCATGACCCGACTATCGGGATCTACCACCGACTGCGCGCTTAGGTCACCCAAAAGTTGTCCGTTATAGCGCAATTCCGGAACAATCAATGTACCGGTCAGTTCTGGCCGCTGCAAAACAGAATGCGCTCGGACGTTCAGTTGCATCTTTCCCTCCATTTTGTATTCGCTGGGCAAAAGAAACGGCACCAAAGGCGCTAAAGGTACGCCCACAACTGAAAGCTCGGCCTCATCCTGCTCTTGGGGTCCCAGAACGCCCCGACAAACGACGGCCATGCTGTCGGAACCCAGGGTGAAATCTCCTAAAGAGAAACGACCGCTGTGGTAAACGAATGGATCCCTTTGTTTCAGAAACCAATTTTGCTCAAAAACGAAGAGTTTACTGCTGTCTATATAGATGTGCACCCCATTGGTATCGGCAACCGACCAACCGTTTACCATAGCCCTTTGATTTTCTTCTGTGCCCAAGCCCTCAAGTGCATACCGGAGGGTGTCGCCTTCTAAGGTATTGAGCCAACGCAGGTTCTGAACCAATCTTTGTTGGCCGATGTCGATCGATCCAGCGAATACGTCTGCTTCTAGATGCGTCCCCTGACGCTTTCCCAACAAACTGATTCGATCCGAGCGAACCGCTCCACTGCGGACATCGCTGGCGTCCGCTGAAAAATCAAAGTTTCCATCGCGGGGGTTGAGGCGCGCAAAAAACAGCAATCGATCCAAGCTAATCTGTCCTTTGATGAAATAATCGGTTAATTGCTCAGCCCGGTCCAAATCGGCATCCAAGGTAAAACGGGCGGTTGAATCGGCTCCTTCGAGCTGCCGACGCTCATTTTCCGACAATTTCAAGCCGATGGCCGATCGAATGGCATTGCTCAACAGGCTCAGGTTTCCATCGCCGCGCACTATGGCCGTGCCAAAAGGGGTGTTGCACTGGGCCATCAACAGCGGCCCGGTCGGCGAGCGTTCTTGTTTCATGTCGAGCGACACAAAATCCAAATTCATTAGGTCGCCCGCATGGTTCAGTACGAGATCCGTACCCGTTAACTGGCCCTGAAGATCATCGGGTTTTTGTCCGCTTCCAGACAGTTTCACTTTTCCGGCACAAATCCAATCCTCCTCACTCATTCCTATGGCTTTGAGGTCCAATTGGTCGACGTTCGCCACGAAATCGTAGAGGGGCACTTCTTGACGCGCATCGACCAAACCTTGGAAGGTGAAACAAGCGTTTTGATCATCCGATTCGATTCGGCCCTGGAAAGTTCCAAGGGCATAATCGCCATGTATTTCGATGGGACCGAGTGAATACCCGTGGTAATCCAAGCGGTGTAGCGCACCTTTTAGCCGTGCATTGAGGTTGTCTGTGCGATCGCCTGTGGCCTGTAGATCCACATCCATATCCATCTGCCCCAGTTGTTGATCGCCCAGCCAGCGGCCCAGATGAAAAGCGCTCATCCCCAGATGCCCTACATAAGTCGATTTTGGTCCGGCTAAGCGTACGGCGAGGTCTGCGTTGACCTTTCCCTTGCCATCGGTAAACGCGCCGCGAACATGAAACTGCTCTGTTTGTCCTTCAAAAGACGCCTGAAATCCCAAGTATTGTAATGAATCGAGTACAGCTGGAAGGGGTAGCCTGGGGAAAGCGCTGCTCCAAGACTGTCGGTTCCATTGCCCTTGATCGACGTGCACAGAAAAAACAGGCCCCTTACTTTTCCCCAACTCAGACAGACGGAATTCTCCTTCTGCGAACAAGGATGGGCCGAATGCCAGCCGAACTCCAGCTCCATGGAGACGTCCGTCTGCATAATCATATCGCCCCCTCACGACGAGTGGCTGGGAAGGGGCCGAGGCACCCAAAAAATAAGCCATGAAACTGGGGTCGATACGGCCTTCCTGTATCGATAATCGATAAGCTGTAGCGGGTTTTTGCACCGAATTTGATTCCGTGGAAGCATTTTGCACCGAATTTGATTCCGCGGAGGCATTTTGCACCGAATTTGATGCCGCGGAGGCATTTTGCACCGAATTTGATTCCGCGGAGGGCATTTGAACGGATATGGAATCTGGAACTATTCGGAAGATGCTGAATTGTCCGGTCAAAAATGTTCCAGGGGCCCTCAATGTCCAAGAATCAATTTGGATACCCGCCGAATCTACTTTCAGCTTGGCTTGGAGCGAATCGACCCGCCAACCGCCGGCTGCATCGAAACGAAATTGATGGAGCGAGGCGAGCAGAGTACGGTCGCTGTAGCTGATCTCAGACAAATGCCATCGACATTGATTCAACTCCACGTGATGGGGATCAAATCGGGTGGTATCGGCCCTTGGTCGCCTGAAATCGTGGTAGCGAATGTGGGCCTGGTGCAAACGAAAATTTCGAATGCGTATTTGAGGGAAGGCAAAACCCGCCGAAGGGGTGGATTCCGTTTGGAAGGCATCCAACAAAAACTGAAAGTTGAAATTCCTGGCCTTGGGGTCGTGAAGGGCGTTTAAGGTGAAGTTACCCACTGAAACTTCAGGAATGCTCATCCTATTTAAACCCGTTCGAATAGGGTCGATGTAGGCATAAAACCGATTCATCTCAAACAGGATCCGGTCGGTTTGATCATAAATACTGATCCGTTCCACCCGCATTCGGCCGGTCGGCCCCAGGTAAAAACCATCGATTTCTACACGGGTTCCCCATTCCTTCGACAACCAGTGGGCGAGCAGTCGCCCCATTCCATCCTGAACCTCACGGTGCATGAGTAACATGGAAAAAGCCAATGAAAGCGGAACCAGTACGGCTACCATCCGCAAAAACCACCGACCAGTCGACCTGAAGATCACAAGCACACCCATGTTAAACGCAGCAACTTCAGCTAAAAAAATAGAAAGTTGATGCAAATTAGCGCAAAATAGCGTTCATTAGTGCCCTACATCGACCGATGCCTGTCATTTTAGCCATAGAAAGCAGTTGCGACGATACTTCGGTCGCTATAACCTCCGATTCAGGTATTTTGGCTCATGTGGGCCGCAGTCAGCTCATTCATGAGCATTTTGGAGGGGTTGTTCCCGAATTGGCCAGTCGCGAACACCTGGCTCAATTGCTTCCACTCACCAAGCAGGCACTTAAAATGGCCGGTATAAGCGCCCATCGGATCGATGCATTCGCAGTCACCGCTGGGCCCGGACTCCCGGGTGCGCTCATGGTGGGCACTTCATTTGCCAAAAGCCTGAGCTTGGTGTTCCAAAAACCCCTGATAGCGGTGCATCACATGCATGCCCACATTATGGCACACTTTATTGATCCGCCTAAACCTGAATTTCCGCTGTTGTGTCTCACTGTTTCGGGGGGGCACACCCAATTGGTCTACCTAAAAGACCCCTTCGATTTGGCGGTGATTGGTCAAACACGCGACGATGCGGCCGGAGAGGCGTTCGACAAGGGCGCTCGCATGCTGGGCCTGCCCTACCCGGGTGGCCCTCAGATCGATGCCTGGGCGCAGCGGGGTGATCCCCATTTCCTGAACCTGCCCAGTGCGAAGGTACCAGGGCTTGATTTTTCGTTTAGTGGACTCAAAACGAGTCTCCGGCTTGCACTTGAAAAGGGAACGGCCCATCATCCCGATTTTATTGAAGCGCATCGGGCAGATTTATGCGCCAGTTTGCAGTACGCCATTGTAGACATGTTGATTCAAAAACTCAGGTCTGCCGCACAACTTCATCCTTGTGCAGACATTGCATTGGCAGGTGGTGTGGCT
>VGGT01000028.1 GCA_016868485.1 Bacteroidota bacterium | reverse complement strand
AAAAGACTGCCTTGTATTACTGGCATCGGGAAGCCAAAAACAGCAAAGCCGAAGTAGACTACGTCGTTCAAAGGCAAGATCGTATTGTTCCTGTAGAGGTTAAAGCGGGCACCAAAGGAGCGATGCTGCATCCAATATTTAATGAATGGCGCTATGTAGTACCCCCCAATTTTCGGACCACTGGCTAAGTTTATTTCCACTAACTTTATCAGTACCCTATGAAAACAGAAAGGACGAGCGCGAGCGATTGTTTGCTGGGCGGAGCGTGGTTGGGTTCATCTGCCTAAAAATAGGTATTGACGGCAAATTCAAACTGACCTATGAAAAGGTTTTTAAATGCTGAAATATTGTTCTGTTCATAAAATAGCAACATCGCTTTTTTATACTCAATTGGGTCAACAGTACGAAATGAAAGGGGGCAGTGTTGGTAATGAATTAAGCAGGCATTACTTACAATTCTTGCCGTTCTTTTATTGCCGTCATCAAATGCTTGAATGTAGGATAATAGCACCAGCAAGAGCAGTGCTTTTTCAAAAACACTTTGTTTCGAATTCACCAAGTTACACATTTGTAACATTGCGCCTTTAATTTGATGGTCATTGTCTAATGGAACATAATTGGTTCCAGTAACACCCACTCTGTGATTTCGTATATTTCTATTAATCCCAAGGTCTTTAACAAGAATGCCGTGTTTGCGAAGATTTCCAGCTTAAATCAATCGCAAGTCGTTCTAATTCTTTTGCATATTGATGGGTGCTCAGAACATTGGTTTTCGCTTCAAATTGTTTTTGGAGCAATTGAAGTTTGTTCATTTCGTCCTGACTGAACAATTCTACTGAGGGTAAAATGTCATGGATTAGATTGAAGTTGTTTTACGGTTGCATAGCCTTTAGTGGCGTTTAATCCATCGAAAACATCTTTCGATGAACGTGCAGGATTATTTTCTAAATAAGCCAGGATTAAATTTTCTAGTGAGTTCATTTGTAGCTCAAATTAAGTGTATATAGAGATCATTACGTCCTGGGCATGAGCTCAAAGGCAACATAAAATGAGCTGAAATTCTACTTTGGGGTCAAAAAACTTTCATTTATGGCTCAAAAATCATTGGGAATGAACTTGAAATACCTTAAAAGTGCACAATGAAAAACCTTAAAAGTGCACAATGAAAAACCTTATATTTGCACAATGGCTTGAAAAGTGATACCTTTGGGTTAAATAACAGAGAGATTTATGAGTTATATAAAGAGATTGGTGGAAGATGAGTTATTGGCAAAAATGGCGGCTTCGGGCGCCGTGTTAATAAAGGGCCCCAAATCATGTGGGAAAACAGAAACTGCTACACAATATGCAAAAAGTGTGTTGAGAATGGATCGAGACCCACAAGTTCCCGTTATTATGGCAACCAATCCGCAATTATTATTAGAGGGAGAAACACCAAGATTGATTGATGAATGGCAAGAACAACCGGAAATATGGAATTACGTGAGGCATGAAGTTGATAAGCGTAAATCAAAAGGGGTGTTCATACTGACAGGTTCCGCCAACCCGCCTGAGCAGGTGAGGCTCCATAGTGGGGCTGGCCGATTTACGGTCTTGCAAATGAATACCATGACCTGGCAAGAATTAGGGTATTCCAGTGGTACTGTAAAAATGTCTGATTTGCTTCTAGGAGCAGACATTGATTTTTACGAACCCGCGATATCGTTGGAGTGGATCATTGAAAGAATTTGTGTGGGGGGGTGGCCTACGTTGATCAATGAAAACTATAAAAATGCCTCGAACATGAATCGAGGATATATTGATTTGCTTTGTGAGGTAGATATGAGTCAAGTGTCTGGAGTAAAGCGAAATCCCGATAAAGTTCGAAGTTTATTGCGTTCCCTTGCCAGAAATGTTGCGACTTTAGTGGATAACAAGACTTTAGAAAAAGATGTGAAAATCAACGAAAAAAGTGAACTTTCTAGAAATACACTTTCTGATCATTTAGATGCATTATCCAAATTAATGATTCTGTATGAGCAACCAGCTTTTAGTCCGCATATTCGCTCTTCTGCATCGCTGCGTAAATCTCCCAAAAGGCATTTATGTGACCCTTCATTAGCAGTTGCCGTTTTGGGTTTGGATAAGGAAGCCCTATTAAAGGACATTAAATACACAGGTTTTCTTTTTGAATCATTGGCAACGCACGAATTGAATGTATATGCTAAAACCAATGATGCGACGGTATTCCATTACAACGATTCTTATGGTTTTGAGGTAGATGCCATAGTTCAGAAACGCAACGGAGAATATGCTGCATTTGAAATAAAACTTGGGGTTGGTTATATAGAAGAAGCTGCAAAGAATCTTAAAAAGTTTGTGGCCAACATCGACTCAGAAAAAATGGAAACTCCAAAATCACTGAATATTATTACGGGAACAGGTATGAGTTACAGGCGCCCCGATGGAATAAACGTAATTTCATTGGCTTCTTTGGGTTACTAGTATGCCCAAAGAGGAAGAGTATTCAACTATTAATTGAGACAATATCAACACTATGATTAAGCAATGGAATGAATCGTATGGGCCAAAGAATATTCAGGAGGCAGAACAAGCTTTAAGAGAAATAATGCAGGAAATCACGCTTGCGGGGTTATACAGGGCAAATTTTTTTAAGCATGCGGCATTCTATGGGGGCACTGCTCTTAGAATTTTTCACGGGTTGAATCGGTTTTCTGAAGATTTGGATTTTTCTCTAATAGAAAAAAATCAAGAATTTAAGTTAGCTCCCAATTTTCGCTGTATGGGAGTCGCGGTGATTTCATATCCGTAATCTTCCGTTTATATACGTCTGCATTCCGACTAATTCTTTAGGCCCATGCGATCTTTCCTGCATGGAACGTAAAAGCACCAAAGACCGCACCTTCATTAGTTTTGATTGGGCGATGAAGCGCTTGTTGAAGCGCAAGGATAGCCATGTGATTTTGGAGGGTTTTTTAAGCGAGTTGTTCCGGCAGGAGGTCAAGATAACGGAGATCTTGGATCCCGAGTCGTTGGCCGAACACGCAAACTAGTTTTTCCGTTCACATTCTCTATTTCAATTTGGGCGATGGCCATGATTATGTGTATTACGGCCAAACGCAATTCACCGGCATGCATTTACATGATCAGCTGAAGCTGAGCTTGATTCAGCAAATGGAATTCAACAGGGTCTTCACGGGGGAAATATTCCCCGAATATTATCTGATAAAAATTCCTAACTTTGATAAATCATTGCGCGACACGCTGGATGAGTGGATTTACTACCTGAAAACCAGTGAACTTCCGGAGGTATACCATGCTCAGGGGCTCGATGAAGTTGAAAAGCAACTAAATATCGATCAAATGGATCCAGTCAAAATTTTGATCCGGCTTTGATTTCGACGGGGATGCGCTGGTTATATTTTTCGATCAAGAGGTCGATTTCCTGCCCGTTGCTGGCGCGCCAAAAGTACAAAGGGTTGAGGTTGGCTTGGTTGTAGCGGGATTTGATGACTTCCAGGACAACCAAATTTTCAAACAGGGCGGCTCGGGGTATCATATGAAAACCGAGCAATTTAGGAATCAGATTCCATAATTGCATGATTCGGGCGTTCAACTTTGGCTCTACACAGGTGATTGGCCTGTCAGCATCTGCCCAAGCGAGAGGCGGGTGTCGCGTTGAAATCTTCGGGTGATGAAGGCTGCGCTGAGTATCAGGGATAAGGATTGCGCCAGTGCTACGCCCGTGTCGCCCATGAAATACAGGAGCAGGGGTGCCGACAGGGCTACCGAAAGCAGGGCCATGCCCGCGCTGGTGGCATTGCGCCGGAATTGTCCGGTGCCGGCATAGTATTGCATGAGGGTGCCTTGGTAGGCTAAGGCAATCATGCCAGGAGCCAACCAGGGTAGGAGACCCGACAAACCGCGAAAGCCATCACCCAATAGGCGAACCCACAGTTCATCGGGTACGGCGATCAGGAGTGCGCAGCCGATGCCGCTGTTCCAAACTGCATAACGACACCAACGCATGGTGGATGTGGCGGGGTCTTGCTCTGTGGATCTACTGATGCGGCCGGCCAGCCATACATTGATCGATCGACTCATGCTCCAGAAGGCTTCGGCCAGGGCTTGGGCGAGGGCGTAGCGGCCAAGGACACTGCTGCCGAGGGTGGCGGCCAGCAGGTAATAGGCTAAGCGATTGCCGAGCAGGAGAATGAGGTCGGTCCCTTGGGCGTAGAATCCCAGCCGCAATTGCTGACCCCAGCCCAGCGGTACAACGTCACTCGTTTGGTTCGGCTGATCACCGCGGTTTGCAGCGTCACTCGTTTGGTTCGGCTGATTACCGCGGTTTTCAACGACGCTTGTTTGACACAGCCGTTCACCGAGGCTTGCAGCGTCGCACGTCGGGTTCGATTGTTCACCGCGGCTTGCAGCGTCACTCGCTTGGTTCGGCCGTTCACCGGGGCTTGCAGCATCGCTCGTTTGGCTTGGCCGTTCACCGCGGTTTGTACCGCCCATTTCGGTAGAACAAGTTGGACCACTCCGCCGAGTAGGCAACAAAAGTAGGCCGCTCCATAGGGCAATGAGGGCCCACGACACCAGCAATACCCATCCGAAGGTCATGAGGTTGGTTGGGGCACCGCCATAGAGCAGGCCAGCGAGCAGCACGAGTTGCAGAAGACTGTTGCCGACGTTGAGGCGGTGGTCGACCAAAATCGCTCCTCGGGCCACCAGCATCCAGCGGTTGAGGTTGCCCCATAGGAAGGCAAAAAGTAGGGCGGGCCACAGGGCCGGATGCAGGGGCAGATTTGCCTGAACCAGCAGCGCAACGAGCGCCACCCCGACGGCGGTGGCGGTTGTCCACAGCAGCGCCCGGCGGTAGATGCCCCCATGGGGGTGACGGGGCAATAAATAGACGAGTAGACTTCCACCACCCATTCCGGCGATGTGTAGGGCAATGCCCAAGGTGGCAATGAGCAGGCTGATTTCGCCCCGTACGCCGGGGCCGAGCATGCGGGCGGTATAGCCCAGCAACACCAGGTTCAGCAGGGCGGTCAACAGCCGCAGCAGCACACTTTGGGCAACGGGAGATGCAAAGGCCATCGCAACCAACAAAGGAATGCAATATTTTTGACCGCTGTATCTACGGCTTCTACATGTTTATTCGCCTTTTGGCTTTGATGTTGTTGGTTCTGCTGGCTCCCCTATACCTGATCATTGGGATCACGGTGTGGTGGCATTTGGGTTGGCCCGTTTTGTTTGTGCAAGGGCGCAGTGGCGCCGCCGGCGTTCGTTTTCGGTTGTGGAAATTTAGGAGTATGCATGCGCGGGTTTCGCCGAAGGCCCAGAGCGACGATACGTCAGATGATCGGGAACGTACCCCCCCGTTCGGACATTGGCTGCGGCGCACGGGCCTTGATGAACTGCCTCAATTGTGGAACGTGGCCGTGGGGGATATGGCGTTTGTAGGTCCCCGGCCCCTGTTGCCGCGCTACGATCCCTATTATTCGGTGCGCGAACGCATGCGATTTCGGGTGCGGCCGGGCCTAACGGGGCTCGTGCAGGTGTCGGGCCGCCGTTCATTGGGGTGGAACGACCGCTTGGAACTCGACGCCCTATATGTGGAAAGGAAAAGTGTTATGCTCGACTTGTGGGTGCTGTGGCGCACCTGTCTTTGGGCCATTCAAACCCATCCACCCGCGCCCCCGCTGCCCGATCTCGATCAGGAAAGAAGTAGTTTGGCCTAATATATGATTGCATTGATACAATCCATCTACAATCACTCATTAGGGCATCGATCGATTGATGAACATCACCCTATGTGCCCAAAAGAGGAGAAACCGATATAACCAGTTTAGAAGAGGAGAAACCGATATAACCAGTTTAGAAGAGGAGAAACCGATATAACCAGTTTAGAAGAGAAGTAACCCGAAAGCAATAAGCTAAGAAACAGTAACCCGATAGCAATAAGCTAAGAAACAGTAACCGATAACAATAATGAGCAACCAAATTTCATGCGCATGAGGATCTGGCTGTCGCCCCCGCATTTGAGTGGTCGAGAAGGAGCCCTGGTTCAGGAAGCCCTCGACAGTGGATGGGTGGCCCCGTTGGGCCCGATGGTGGATGCATTTGAAGCGGATTTATCGGCCGCAATCGGTGCCGAGCATGTGCTGGCTTGCAGTTCGGCGACAGCAGCACTACACCTGGCCCTATTGGCCATCGGAATAGGCGCCGGCGACCGTGTGGCTTGTCCGACCTTCAGCTTTGTGGCCGTGGCCAATGCCATCCGCTACACGGGTGCCGAACCCCTCCTGATTGGGGCGGAAGCCTACAGTTGGAATATGTGTCCAAACGCATTGGAGGATGCCATCACCCGCAGCGAGCGAGCCGGAAAGCCCGTTCGCGCCATCATGATGGTTCACCTCTATGGGATGCCTGCCGATTTCGACGCCATCCGCCGGGTGGCCGATGCGCACGGTCTCCTCGTGATCGAAGATGCGGCGAATGCGCTGGGCAGCACCTACCACCAACGCGCATGCGGCCGTTTGGGCGATCTATCGGTGTTGAGTTTCAACGGCAACAAGATCATCACCACCTCAGGCGGCGGTGCGCTCCTGTCGGATCATCCTGAATGGGTGGCACGCGCCCGGTATTTGTCGATGCAAGCCCGCGACCCTGCGCCGCATTATGAACACAGCCAGGTGGGCTACAACTACCGAATGAGTAATTTGCTCGCGGCCGTGGGTCGTGCGCAATTACCCGATTTGCCCGATCGTGTGGCCCGCAGGAGGGCGCATTTTGAGGCCTACCGTGCGGCCCTGTCGGATGTGCCGGGTGTCGTTTTCACCGAAGAGCCCGCGGCCTGCTTCAGCAACCGTTGGCTGTCGTGTTTGCGCCTCGACGGGCCAAATAACGCCGATAGGCCGCCTCTTCCACCGCCCGCGGTCTTGTGCAGTGCTATGGCCAAGCAAGGTATTGAAGTGCGCCCCCTGTGGAAGCCCATGCATCAGCAAGCCGCCTATGCATGGTGCGATTATGTAGGCGATGACCTGGCCGACCAGTTATTTGCGGGTGGGCTCTGTTTGCCCAGTGGTTCGTCGCTCACCGATGCGGAACGCACGGAAGTCATCGATCAGCTGCGCCGTTTTTTGGTGGATGGATGTCCTTAAGTTGGGGCGACCGATCTCGATCAGGATAGGATTTCGTTTGTGGGTGAGAAAATTACTTTTGCTGTGCATCACCGGTTAATCATAAAGTGCTATATTCTCGCCGATTTTGGCCGAAAACATATAATTTTTGACTGAAAATTGTTAAAAAAAGAACCAAATTATTGTATTTATATGTCAAAATTACCGGGATAAAATTCATAAATATACACAAAATGCATAAGATTTTATTGTTATTATCAGGAACACTATTGATGAGCTTTTGGTCTCATGCGCAGGAGGGCTATTCTCAGTACACAGGCAATGGAACACTCACAGGATCGGGAAGCATCACGCAGGAGCGGGTGGTGACGGGCACCACGGCGGGCTGGCGCCTTTTTTCGACGCCATTTTCGAGCACACCCTTTAGTGCATTGGGCACGGTGAATATAGGGGCGGGCAACAACAACGTCATCACGCTCAATACGGCCACGACCAACGCTTGGGTGGGGCTGCATACGATGGGCATGACCTCTGCCAGCACTTTTGGCGCAGGGAAGGGTTATATGGTTTATTTTGGTGGAACAGCACCTTATACGGGGGTAAACGGCACCACCGTTGCGACCAATGTGGCCTTTTCGGGCACACCAAACAACAGCAATGTGACTGTTTCTGGGTTATCCAATGGTTCCAATTCGGCAGCAGCTGGATGGAGTGTGGTGGGCAACCCCTTCAACAGCGGCATCACCTTTGACAGCCTCACCCGCACCAACATCGACAATGCCTATTACATTTGGGATGCAAGCGCGGGTACATGGGCGAGCTATGTGAACGGTGTGTCGAGCCCATCGGGCAAGCTCACGGGCATCATTCCACCGATGCAGGGGTTTTTGGTGAAGGCAAACGCCTCATCACCGACCCTCACCTTCCCCACTTCGGCGCGCACCACGTCCAGTGCCGACACCCAGATGCGACACGCCTCTAATTTCAGTCAGCTGCTCTATTTGCGGATTTCGGATGCGGCAACCGGGCGTGGCGATGAGACGGCGCTTTTGGCGCATCCAATGGCCACCACGGCATTTGAGGGGTCTTATGATGCCTACAAGCTGAACAGTTGGACCACTGGGGCCCTCAATTTGGCAACCCGTTCATCGGATGGTCATTTGCTGAGCATACAGGCCACGGGTGAATGGGACACCACACTTTGGGTGCCCATGCAGGTCAGTACCACGCAGAACGGAAGCTTTTCGATTGAGGCCGACTTCAGCGCGGTCGATCCCGGTCAGCCGATATGGTTGGAGGATGTGCACCTGAATGTGCATCATGATTTACGGTCGGGGGCCTACACCTACACGCATGCATCGAACCTTACCGATCGCTTTCGCATTCATTTTAGGGCATTATCGGCGGTGAATGTGCAACTTTCGGGCACGGTGCGCTACGCCCACGCCGCGGGGGTGCTGATGTCCCAGGCTGAGGTGCGGCTCAACAACGGTTCCGGTACGGGCTCATCGGCTACAGTAGCGGCTGCGGCCAACGCCCAGGGTGCCTTCAATTTCCCGGTGGTTGCGGCCGGACAGTATGCCCTGTCGGTGGTTCCGGTTCATGCTTGGGGGGGTGTTAATGCCACGGACGCGATGTTGGTGGCCCGGCATTTTGGCGGTCAACACAGCCTAACGGGCATTGCCCTATCGGCGGCGGATGTGACGGGAGGGGGTGTGGTGAATGCCACCGATGCACTTTCGGTGTTGCAGCGCTATACTGGACAAAGTACGGTGTTTGGTCGCGGCGATTTTGTATCGGCGCCGGGATCGTTGGTGCTGGGTGGTCAGCCTACCCAATCGCTGGAGGTGTTGGTGTTGGCCACGGGCGATGTGAACATGAGCTATGTTCCTGGCATGGCGCTGCGCGAGGATGCGCGGCAACTCAGTGAACAGGGTACGCTTTGGTTGGGTGATGCGGGGGTGGTTGAGGTTCCGGTGTATGTGGCATCGGATCAATCGCCTGCAGCGGTGAGCCTGGAGTGGATGCTGCCCAAGGGCACGAAGGTGTTGGAGGTGCTGCCATCGATGCAGGCGGTTTCGGGCTTTTCGATGCAACAGCGCGATCAGGTATGCCGTGTAGCGTGGTATGGCCCGCAGGCGCCCGAATTAAAAGCGGGTGATGAATTATGCAGACTGCGCGTAACTGGTGCCGTTGAGGGGTTGTGGTCGCTGGGCGCTGCCACCGAAATGGCCGATGAACGTGGTCAAGTGATGGCCGATGCAGCCTTGCGCATGCCCCGCCTGATTCGTTCGGGCGGGCAAACGGGCTTGGGATCGACGCAGATATGGATGCACGACAGGCAGTTGTATGTGCGGGGTATTTCGGGGGCCTATTCCTTGGAGCTGCTGGATGTTCGTGGCCGCATTGTGTGGTCGATCCGTGAATCGACGGCCGACCTACACCGCCCCGAAACGTTGCTGCCAGCGGGGGTGTACACGGCCCGTATGGTGTCGACCCGAGGCACAGAGGTGTTGAAGATTCGGGTGTATTGATGAATGTTAAACGCAAATTGTTATGAATGTGTTATTGAATGATATTTTATTAAAAAATAGACTTGCCTTTTTTCTAATTAGTGGGATATTGACTATTGGTTTGTCGCCAGCCTGGGGTCAAACTACCACAACTTGGAGCGGATCGTCCTGGAACAATGGTGAGCCCAATGCCAATAACCATGTGGTCATTGGATCGGGTACGTTCACCACATCCACGAACAGCAATTTTCATTGCAAGAACCTTACGATCGAGTCGGGGGCAACGTTGGTCATTGTTGCTGGTGATACATTTTCCGTGTCGGGGGTGGTCACCAACAACGGAACGATCACCAATAATGGCCAACTGATGCTGCGCAGTTGCGGCACTTATTCGGAGCAGGACATAGATGGCAACCGCTACACCTCGGTGCAGATTGGGAACCAATGCTGGATGCAAAGCAACTTGAAGGTGACCAAGTATCGAAATGGCGATAATATTACCCACCTCACAGACAGCGCTCAATGGGTGAATACAATTTCTGCTGCTTATTGTATATACAATAACAACATATTAAACGATAGCTTATTCGGTAAAATATATAATTGGTATGCCGTGAATGATCCGCGAGGGATTTGCCCTACTGGTTGGCATGCTCCTTCGGCTAATGAGTGGTCGACCCTGATCGATTTCTTGGGGGGTGAAGCGTTGGCGGGTGGAAAAATGAAAACAGAATCGGGTTGGGATTCGCCTAATCCTGGTAGCACAAACAGAAGTGGTTTCACAGCACGGCCTGCAGGGGGTCGAAGTGTTTATGGTCTATTCCTGAATATGGGCAATACGACTGGTTATTGGAGCTCTTCAGTCTATTCCACATCATACGCTAATTTGTACTATTTAGGCCATATGAACGCATACATCTTTACAAATGGCTTTGGGTGGAGTCATGGGTACTCGGTTCGCTGCATACGTGATCTCGCCTCAACATCCCTGCCAACGATTACAACAACGGCGGCTTCATCGGTGACTTCGACAGGCGCGAATACAGGCGGGCAGGTGACGGCATCGGGCGGGGGTACGGTAACGGCACGTGGCGTGGTTTATGGAACAAGCAGCAGCCCGACCCTGTCGGGTTCTTTCACCTATAATGGTAATGATACGGGGAGTTTTACATCAACCTTGAGCGGACTTAATCCGTCCACTGCTTATTATGTTCGCGCCTACGCCACCAATACCATAGGCACCGCTTATGGCCCTCAAGTAAATTTCACTACCGCCGCCTCCTATGTGGCCGGGAGCGTACATTGTTCGGGTTCGGGTGCAGCAATAGTGGAAGTCACCAACCCCACAACAGGCAAAATTTGGATGGATCGAAATTTGGGTGCTGCGCAATTGGCAACAAGCAGCACAGATGCCCAGGCATATGGCGATTTATACCAATGGGGTCGAGGTGCCGATGGACATCAATGCAGAAACTCGGCAACGACATCCAGTTTGAGCGTGAGTGATCAACCCGCAAGCAGTAGTTTCATCACGAATGGTTCTACTCCGTTCGACTGGCGAAGTCCACAGAACAACAACTTATGGCAAGGCTTAAATGGGACCAATAACCCTTGTCCGACGGGTTTCCGCTTGCCTACCCAAGCAGAACTTGATGCAGAACGGCAATCTTGGAGCAGCAACAATGCAAGCGGTGCATTTTCATCGCCCTTGAAATGGACCCAAGCTGGCTTGCGTAGTTTTAGTAATGCGGGCATAGGATTCTTAAATTCTTTCGGATGTTATTGGAGCAGTACCACCAGTGGCTCTGACTCGAGGCGGTTACACTTCTTGCGGATTGAATCGGGGGCATCAGCAATGGGGGATGATTGGAGGGCAAATGGCTTCTCGGTTCGCTGCATTAAAAATTAGTAGTTCATTGCCGGCCCTACAGTTTTGGGAAGACGCGCCGCTGATTCGCCGGCCCCTATGGGTTTGGATTGATGCGCTTTTGGCGTCGGCCGATTGGGGGGGTGGCAATAAGGCGCAGGTGATTGCCGAGCAATTGCCCGACCTGATGTGGCAGGGATACAGCGCCGTGCTGAGCACCGGCAGTGAGGCCTCGAATCATGTTCAGGCCTTGGCGCAGGCATGCAGCGGCTCAGGAATGCGGTGCGACCTCACCCTCTACCCGGTGCCGGGGGGGTGGTATGACCCTGTTCCGCGCCTGCAGCGATTGGCAGAGGCCGGTGCCACCGTGCACCGCATTGAACATGCCGATGGATTAGCCCAGGCGATGTCGGCCCGCATGGATGCCTTGGTGCAACTGGGATACAAAACCTATTATTGGCACAGCGACGGCGATCCGGCCTACGCCCTCCCCGCCTACATGAAGGCGAGTCAACGATTTTTGGGCGCTTGGGGGCGGTATGGGCCCCATGCAAGCGCTCGAGAAGGCCCTAAAGGCCCCGATCTGGTGTTTTTGGCCGCCGGAACAGGCCTCACCCTAACAGGATTGAGGCTTGGTCTTCCCGAAGCCACGGCGCTGCACGGCATTTCCATTGCCCGCGACGCCCGGCGCATAGAAAGTGATGCAGCCACTTATCTCGAACGATACGTTTCGGCAAACAAAACCAAAGGAACAGACACCGGCAGCGTGCATCGACCGCTCGGGCGTATGCAGGTCGATGATGCACACCGTTTGGGGGGATTCGGACGAACAGAACCGGATCTCATGCGGTTGAGTCGAGACCTCACCGAGCGATCGGGCGTGGAGTTCGACCCCATATACACCGCCAAGGCCTATGCCGGTATGTGCGCCACACTCAATCGCCAAGAAAGCACGGGGCGCCAAGGCCGCGCCGGGCATGAAACCATTGTTTTTTGGCACACAGGCCCTCAGACAAATGCAGTGAATCCCATCCCCCCGAACCCCATCCCCCCGAATCCGGTTTGAAAAGCCACCGCCCCA
>VGGT01000027.1 GCA_016868485.1 Bacteroidota bacterium | reverse complement strand
AATTCCAACCTCCAGGGGTGGGTTGGGTGGCGGTGCTCTTCATCTTACCGCCTGCTACGGATGCTCCGCCTAAGAAGTCGGTGAGGGTCGTCCATTCCGCATCCGATGGCACATGCCAGCCCGTTGGACATAATCCCCTTGAATCATTCACCGTATACCAATTGTAAAGCTTGCCATACAGAGCGTCATTCGCCGAACTATTGTTGTAGTTGCACCAAGCCCCTGTGCTGGTCTGTGACCATGCGATATTGTCTGTGATGTTTGAAATATTATCCCCATTCCTATACTTACTCACCTTGAGGTTGCTCTGTGTCCAACACTGGGTCCCAATCTGTACCGTGTTGTAGGTGTTATTGTCTACATCCGATACCGCAGAAGTTCCACAGGTGAAAGCTGGGGCGGCTGAGAGCGTCGTGAAGCTCACGTCATTGCCGTAAGCCGTGCCCACAGAGTTCGTGGCATAGGCCCGTACAAAATACACGGTCGATGACGTGAGGCCCGTAAGCGTGCTGGTGAAAACGCCCGTTCCGTTTCCATCGCTGGTGAATGAGGACGTGTGGATGAGTGGTTCGGGGCTCGTACCGTAGGCCACACCGCGGGCGGTGATGCTCGACCCACCATCGTCCGTAATATTTCCTCCCGTTGTGGCACTACTGGCCCCAATACCCGTAGCGGCGGTAGTGCTTAAGACAGGAAAACATCCGATTAATTCTTCGGGCAACCCATTTGGTTTATTCAATATGGGTTCGAATGCGCGATGAGCGGACGACGCTTTTGGCAGTTCACTCGCTTGCATCTCTGTGAAAACGGATGCACTCAAAAACAAGAACAGAAAGGCTGCTTTCAGCGCAACAAGGGCATTAGAATGCCGCAAAGGATAGTATTGTATTTTCTCCATGGGTGATTTTTAAATGGGTGATTTTTAAATGTTAAGGATGCGATTTTTTAGAGAGTCTCAAAATTACTCAAAAAAATCCAACAAACCAAAACTTTTCGGAAACTTTACACAACAACAGTATTCCACGGCCTCCGCCTGATCTTCCCCAAGCTCATCGAAAATTCCTTATTTTCGCCTTTTCGCAAAGCACCAAAGCCTTATGAACATCATTATACCCATGGCAGGAATGGGCAAGCGCATGCGCCCCCATACCCTCACTCTGGCCAAACCACTCATCCCCATCGCCGGAAAACCCATTGTTGAACGTTTGGTAGAGGATATTGTGCGCGTTTGCGGCACCAAAGTTCAAGAAATCGCTTTCATCATCTCACCGGCTTTTGGCGCACGCACCGAACAGCAACTTATGGCTATGGCGGAGCGGCAGGGCGCTCAGGGAAGCATCCATTATCAAGAAGAGGCTTTAGGGACGGCACACGCCATATTGTGCGCCCGCACAGCCCTAAAGGGCCCTGTGGTAGTGGCTTTCGCCGACACCCTCTTCAAGGCCAACTTCACCCTCGATATTGAACGGGAGGGAATCATCTGGGTGAATCGGGTTGAGGATCCCAGGCCCTTCGGAGTGGTCAAAATAGGTTCTGAAGGTCATATCACTGAATTCCATGAAAAACCTATGGATTTCGTATCGGATTTAGCCATTATTGGCATTTACTACTTCCGCGACGGCGAGCGGCTGCACCGTGAGCTGCAATACCTCATCGACAACGACATCCGAGATAAGGGTGAATATCAGCTCACCAGTGCGCTCGAACGTATGAAAGAGCAGGGTGTTGCGTTTTACCCTGGCGCCGTGGATGAATGGCTCGACTGCGGCAACAAAGACGCGACAGTGTATACCAACCAAAGATACCTCGAATACTTAGGCGACCACAATGGTTCTTCCGATCAGGTCGAATTAATCCGCAGCGTAGTCATTCCTCCCTGTTACCTGGGGGCGGGTGTACGCATCACCGACTCCGTGGTGGGTCCTCACGTATCTATGGGCGCCGGCAGCATAGTGGAGGCCAGCCGTCTCAAAAACTGCATCATACAAGAACGTGCCCTCATTCACAATGCCCATTTAGAGAACAGTATGGTCGGATCTGAGGCACGCGTGGAGGGAACGGCCAAGCAATTGAGTTTGGGCGACTTTAACCAGATCGAACTGTAAACCACACGCCTCAGATGCCCATGCCAAGACTCTTTTCGCGTCGCTCATCCCTTCTGATGATGGTCCTGTTTCTCTGTTCAGGGTCGTTCGTTTTGGCCCAAAGCCCTGGCGGAAAAAATAAGAAAGGTAAAACAAAAACAGAGAAATCCGTGGGTGGTCGGGTTAAATCGGCCGCGGCAGCTGAACTCAACGAAGATCAGCGACAACGGGTGGATCGTTTGTTTTTCGATGCACTGCGCGAGAAATTGGCGGGTAACAGCAAGCAATCGGAGCAACATTTTAGAGAAATCATCAAACTCGACCCCACCAATGCACAGGCTCGTGTGGAAGTGGCCCGCATGCTCACCTTGAATGAGCAAGTAGAGGAGGCCATAACTTTGATCGAGGAGGCCATTGAGCTGCAACCCGAAAACCCTTGGCATCTGAGGGTGGGTATTGATGTGGCGACCCAAAAGGGGAGGTCTTCTAAAGCCATAGAATGGATCATCCGTTTGCGGCAGATGCCCGGACAGCCTGTCGATGAGCTGGGCTTGGAATTGGCTGCTCAGCAGGCGGCCTTGCGTCAATACGATGAGGCCATCAAGACCTTGCAGCAATTGGAGAAGCAGGTTGGCATTACTCCGGAGGTGTCTGAAGCCAAGCGGCAATATTGGCAGGCGCAAAATAAACCTGATAAAGCCCTGATGGAAATCCGCAATCTCTGCCTGGCCATGCCTATGCGTGCCGATTTGTGGATGTATTTTGGGCAGCTCGCCTTTCAGCAAGGCGATGTGAAGTCGGCCCAAGAGGCCTTCCGCAAAGCCATGGAGCTTGAACCGCGCAACGGAAAGGCCTACTTAGCTATGGCGGATGTGCAGCGGGTGCTGAAAAACCCTTCGGAAGCACGCCGCTTACTTGAACAGGGCTTCTTTTTGGATGAAGTTGACCAAGACCTACAGATTCAAATCATTGTGAGCCTCCTCTCAGAAGGCTCCAAAGCGGCAGGGGGTGGGGGTGATACAGCCTCGCTCTCCGCTGCGGAACGCTTAACTGAAGGCATGCTGCACGCCAATCCTGAGTCGTCGGCTGCTTGGAATGTGCGGGCGGAGATCGCCTTCAACCGAAATATGCACGAACAAGCTGTGGAAGCCTACACCCGCTGCATTGCCCTCGACGGGGTCGGACAAAAATACAGTGTATGGCAGCAGTACCTTCTAAGCCTTTATAATTTGTCGCGCTACCCCACACTCATCTCCGAAGCGCGACGGGCACAGGATTTGTTCCCCAACCAACCGATTCCTTATTACCTGGCGGGAATGGCTGCACAGCAACTGAAGCAAAGTGAGGAGGCCATACGGAATTATAAATCGGGCGTTTCGATGATCAGCGGCAACCCCGAATTGGCCGCGCAAATGCATTCCTCGCTGGGCGACCTCTACCACGAGATGAAGGATTATGTGCGCAGCGATGAATCATTCGAGAAAGCGTTGAAAGTGCGACCCGATTATACCTTGGCGATGAACAACTACGCCTACTACCTCAGTCTAAGGGGCGATAAACTCCAGCGGGCAGAGGAATTGTCGCGCCGTACTTTGGAACTGGAACCGGGAAGCGCCTCGTATCTCGATACCTATGGCTGGATTTTGTATCGGCTGAAGCGCTATTCAGAGGCCCATACATACATAGAAAAGGCGCTTAAAGCCTCAGGCGATGGTGCGGGAAGCGCCACCTTGCATGAACATTTGGGTGATATTCTCTATAGGTTGGGCGATTCAGCGGCGGCTCTTTCTTCTTGGAATCGTGCACAAGCGGTTGGTGGTGAGACCTCTGAGTTTTTACCCCGAAAAATCAGCGAGGGAAAGTTGTATGAATAGGGGCTTGTTGTGCCTGGTCTGCGTCTATCTCGCCCTTACGGGTTGTGTCGGGCTGCGCCAGCGACAGCCTCAGGCAATAAACAGCGTTCCTCATGGTGGTAGTTCAGCCGCATTCAGCTTGCTGAATCAACTATCAATGCGCGATTTTGAATCAGCCTCCTGGTCGGCGACCGGACAAATCGGCTTGGTGTTGGATGGCCGCCGCATGGAGTCTGCTTTTCAAATGCGCATGCAGCGCGACAGCATCTTGTGGATTAGCCTGAAGCCTATGCTGGGGGTGGAGGCGTTTAGGGTACGCATAACGCGCGACAGCCTTCAGTTCGTGAACCGCCTGAACCGTGAGTTTGGCAGTTATTCGATGGCCGTGCTCAGTGAAATGGCGGGGACCCCTGTGGATCCGCGCATGCTGCATGAATTGTTGCTTGGCGTGGTTGGTGGATTGCGCACCGTGGCCTTTCAGTTTTCGCCTGAGGTGCCAGGACTTATGTCGGGCAGCGTGGGTAGGGTAACGTATGATCTGAAGGCCGATACCGTGAATTTTCGTCCGCACAGCTTATCCCTGGCGGGCAGTGAAGGTCGTCTCGAAGTCAATTACCAAGCCTGGATGCCCATTGGCGATCGTCGGGCCCCCGAGCGTTTGATTCTACGTGCCCTACCCACAGCCTCAAAAACCCAAAAGGCGACTGAACTTGAGCTTTCTTTTTCGAAAATTGTGGCGGAACAGGCGCAAGAATACCCCTTTAGCATCCCATCGGGTTACCGGCGCATGCCTTGATTTTCTGATGGCCAAATGGCGTATTATTCCCCTTTCCATTTATAAATATGCTTAAGTCAAGCCTCCGCTCTGTTTTTGATGGGCGTATTGCCTGGGTTCGTCATTGGGCTCTGTGGGCCCTATGGGGCGTGTTGGGCTTATCGGCAGGGTTAATGGCGCTTAACGGGTGGGCCCAAACGCAGAAACCGGACCGCACTCGTTTAGAACAGCAGCGCAACGAATTGCTCGAGGAAATCAATTTTACGCGTCAAGAACTCGAAAAAGTGGAGCGGCAGCGCAAAAGTTCGGTGAATCAGTTGGTGACCCTCAAGCGGCAGGTGGAAGTGCGCAACAAAGTCATCAATAATTACGAGCAGGAGGTCTCTCTTCTGAATCGGGAAATGGAGCAAACCCGCTCGATTGTGGCGGCATTGGAACGTGATCTCCAGCGTCTGCGTATCGAATATGCGAAAATGCTTCGGGTGGCCCAAAAGCGGATGAATGCCTACCCCGATTGGATGCTGATCTTATCATCGGACCATCTGAATCAGGCTTTTCGCCGTTTACAGTACCTGCGGCAATACCAAACACACCGCAAAACGCAGGGTGAAATGATCGAAATGGTACGGGCCTCGCTGACCCGGCACCGACAAGATTTAGGTCGGGTTGCGGATGAGAAAAAGGGGATTTTAGACAAGGAGGAGGAGCAACGCAACCTTTTGGCGGGCGAAAGCGCGCGTACGGGTGAGCTCGTGCGCCGCCTGCAACAGGATGAGAAAACCTTGAGGCGAAAGTTGCGTGAAAAGGAAGCGGCCCGTCGGGAGTTGCAGAAGTCGATCGAGGCCATCATACGCCGCGAATTGGAGTTGGCCCGCAAAGCAGAGGAAGATCGGCTGCGGAGTGAAGGGAAGGCGGTGCCCCCCCCATCGCCTTCTGCGGGTTCGGCCGAAGTTTTTACCTTGACCCCCGAAGCACGTGCCTTGGGGTTGGATTTTGAGGCCAACCGAGGACGGCTGCCCTGGCCGGTTGCCCGTGGGTTTATTTCAGAATCATTCGGCGACCATCCCCATCCGGTATTGAGTCAGGTTACCGTGCGCAACGACGGCATCAGCATCCGCACCAATCCGGGTTCGGAGGCCAAAGTGGTGTTTAAAGGTGAAGTAACGGCCGTGGTTTCGGTACCGGGGATGCAGAAAACCGTAATTGTTCGCCACGGGCAGTACCTTTCGGTGTATGCCCACCTGGATCGGGTGGTGGTGGCCAAGGGCGATCGGGTAACGACCGGGCAACCGATCGGCCTGGTATATACCGATGCTGAGGAAGAAAAAACGGAACTGCAGCTGCAGATTTGGAAGGGTACCACCAAGGTCGACCCGCAACTGTGGTTGTTGCGGAAGTAGCTGAGGGAGGTAGCTGAATGATAATCATGTATTTTTGATCATGACCGGTTCGCCACCAAAATGGGATTCCTTCTTTTTTGTCGCATTGCTTCTGTTGATGCCCGGATGCCAGTGGTTTTCTAATCCTCCTATGCATAAACCTGACCCCCATTCCTATTCCAACCCACACGAAACACGTGTCGATTCCTTGCACCTGAGCCTGAAGGTCGATTTCGACGCACAAACACTGAGTGGCTCGGCCGACTGGTTTCTGGTGGCCGGACATGCCTCTGTGCTGATCCTCGATACCTACGGCCTCGACATCCATTCCGTAGAGGGCGATGGCCAGGCCTTGCCGTTTAGCCTGGGAACGCACGATGCATTGTTGGGGCAAGCTTTGGAAGTTTCGCTCCATCAACCCACCGAACGGGTGCGCATCCATTACAGCACACGGAAGGGGGCCCGCGCCTTGCAATGGTTGCCGGCATCGCAAACAGAGGGGGGTCAGCATCCCTATTTGTTTACCCAGAGCCAATCAATCCTCGCACGGACCTGGATTCCGTGTATGGATAGTCCGGGTCAACGCTTCCGCTACACCGCCGAGCTGGACGTTCCCCCGGGCCTTTTGGCGCTGATGAGTGCGGAGAATCCCACCGAAACCCGGGCCGATGGTCGCTATTCTTTCCGCATGAATGAACCGGTGCCGGCCTATTTGATGGCCTTGGCTGTGGGGAAGTTGGAATTTCGGTCTTTGGGCGAGCGAACCGGTGTGTATGCCGAGCCTGCGATGTTGGAGCGCGCTGTACACGAGTTTGCCGATATGGAACAGATGCTTTCGACCACTGAATCGCTGTATGGACCTTATGTATGGGGGCGCTACGATGTGTTGGTTCTGCCTCCATCGTTTCCGTTTGGTGGTATGGAAAACCCAAGGCTCACCTTTGCCACGCCTACCATCATCACAGGTGATCGTTCGTTGGTGTCGCTCATTGCGCACGAACTCGCCCATTCATGGAGTGGTAATTTGGTGACCAATGCTACCTGGGACGATTTTTGGCTCAACGAGGGTTTTACGGTCTATGTAGAAATGCGGATCATGGAAGCCCTCTACGGCTCCGAGTACGCGGCGATGTTGTCGGCCATTGCCCATGCCGATGTTTTGGAGGAGGTGAAAAGCCTCACCCTGGGTGGACAGGAGCAGAAGACCCGCTTGGCGGCGCATATGCGTGGCGAAGATCCAGATGACGGGGTGGGGCCAATCGCCTACGACAAGGGCTATCACTTCTTGTTGCTGATCGAGCAGACGATCGGTCGGGCCCGTTGGGATGCATTTTTAAAGACGTATTTTCACGAAAATGCCTTCAAGAGCATGCATACAGAGGCGTTTTTGTCGCGCCTCGACAGCCTGCTCAGCACAGAAGATGAGCGTATTATTGGGGTACAGGAATGGGTTTACGGAACGGGACTGCCTGTGAATTGTCCGCCCCCCCTTTCGACTCGCTTTGCCGCAGTTGACTCCAGCCTAGACCTTTGGCGCAATGGAGACCCTCTGGCTTTACCCAGTGAAATCGATGCCTGGAGCACCCACGAATGGGTTTACTTCATCCGTCAACTCGATGAGCGGGACTCCCTGGCGGCCGCAGAATTGGATCGGCGGTTTAGGTTTACGGGCACACCGAATGCCGAAATCGGTTGCGTATGGTACCAATGGGTGATTCGCTTCGCGCCGAGCTACGGCAATCAACGCTTATGTTCAGAGGCAATGGCGGCCTATATGACCCGTATTGGCCGGCGGAAGTTCATTATGCCCCTCTATAAAGCCTTAAAAGAAACCGGTCAGATAGACCGCGCACGTGAACTATACAAGCAGGCGCGCCCGAACTACCACTCCGTGGCCAGCCACAGTGTAGATGCCCTCTTGGGGTGGAAGGAAGAGTAGTCGTGGGGTGCGAGGAAGCGTAGTGCCTATTCGTGCTGATGGAGGACATTGAATCCGCCCTCGTGCAAGAATTTTTCGCGCTGCATGATCTTCAGATCACTCTGTATCATATCCTCCACCAAGTCGGAGAGGGTATGACGGGGTTTCCAACCGAGTTTCTGCCTGGCCTTGGTGGCATCACCAATGAGGAGTTCAACCTCGGTCGGACGGAAATACCGGGGATCGACACCCACCAATTGGGTTCCGGTTTTGAGGTGCGAAACATCTTCAACCCCAAGTTCTTCTAGTCGTGCGCGGTTAACACCAGCCAGCACGGCGATCTCGTTGACCCCTTCGCCTTTAAATTCCAATTCCATGCCCAATCGGTCGAAGGCCATGCGGATGAAATCGCGCACGTAGGTGGTGACACCGGTAGCGATCACGAAGTCGTCGGGTTCCGATTGCTGCAGAATGAGGTACATGGCCTCCACATAATCGCGTGCATGACCCCAGTCGCGTTGCGCGTCAAGATTGCCCATGTATAGGTTTTCCTGCATCCCCAATAAAATCTTGGCGGCAGCCCGGGTGATTTTGCGGGTCACGAACGTCTCCCCTCGGAGGGGTGATTCGTGGTTGAACAAGATTCCATTGCTGGCAAACATACCGTAGGCCTCTCGGTAGTTGACCGTAATCCAATAGGCGTATAGCTTGGCCACACCATAGGGCGACCGCGGATAAAATGGCGTCTTTTCGCTTTGGGGCACTTCCTGAACCAATCCGTAGAGTTCGGATGTAGACGCTTGGTAAATCCGGGTGTGCTTTTCGAGTCCACAAATACGCAATGCTTCAAGCAAACGGAGTGTTCCAATACCATCCGCATTGGCGGTATACTCTGGGGTGTCGAAGCTCACCTTCACATGACTCATGGCGGCGAGGTTGTAGATCTCGTCGGGCTTGGTTTCTTGAATGATGCGGATGAGGTTGGTGCTGTCGGTCAAATCGCCGTAGTGTAGCTGCAGCCTACGCCCCGTTTGGTGGGGGTCTTGGTAGAGGTGATCGATGCGGTCGGTATTAAATAGAGAGGCGCGGCGTTTGATGCCGTGCACGAAGTATCCTTTATCGAGAAGCAGTTCGGTGAGGTAGGCACCGTCTTGTCCGGTGATGCCCGTAATGAGTGCGGTTTTCATGGTGTTGGGGCTACTTTTATGCCAAAGATGTTACGCCAAAAGACAAAGATACGAAATCGGCAGTCATCCTTTATTGATACGGTTCTACAACGTAAAAATACGTTGTTCTCGTGAATCATATACTCACAAACCGAGCTCGCGGCGCTGCTGCGCGTCGATGGGCCCCGGTGCATCGATCATGACATCGCGACCCGCGTTGTTCTTGGGAAACGCAATAAAGTCGCGAATGCTTTCACTCCCACCCATCAGGGCGCAGAGGCGATCGAACCCAAGAGCGATCCCCCCGTGTGGTGGCGCACCAAACTCGAAGGCATTCAACAAGAACCCGAATTTCTGGTTCGCCTCTTCGGGTGAGAAGCCCAAGGCTTCGAATAGTTGCGCCTGCAGGCTGCGGTCGTGGATTCGGATGGAGCCGCCGCCCACTTCGTTGCCGTTCAATACCAAGTCGTAGGCATTGGCGAGCACAGCCCCTGGCGATTGAGTCAGCAGATCGATGTGCTCCGGTATAGGCGACGTAAAGGGGTGGTGCATAGCCATCCACCGGGCCGATTCTTCATCCCACTCCAAGAGGGGGAAGTCGACCACCCACAGGGCCTGAAATTCATCCGCCCGACGCAAGCCCAGTCGCTCGCCCAGCTCAAGCCTGAGCGCACTGGCCGCCTTCATGGTGAGGCTGTCGCTTCCCGCCACCAGCAGCAATAAATCGCCTGCTTGGAGCTGGGCCGCTTCGCGCCACGACTGCAATCGATCGGTGTTGTAGAACTTATCGACACTCGATTTGAGGCTGCCGTCGGCCTCTACCCGCATCCACACCATGCCTTTCATGCCGATCTGTGGTCTTTTGACCCATTCGGTGAGCTCGTCGAGTTGCTTGCGGGTGTATTCTGCACCGCCGGATAGGGGAATGCCCACCACCCGTTCCGCTGTATCGAATACGCCGAAATCAACGCCGGAGGTGTGGTCATGGCCATACCCTTTAAGGTGCACCAATTCCATGCCGAATCGGATATCGGGTTTATCGTTGCCATACCGCATCATGGCCTCGTGAAAGCTCAGTCGGGGCAGGGGCGGCAATTCCACCCCCTTTATGGTTTTGAGTAGATGAAGTAGGAGTCCTTCGAAGGTCTGGAGGATGTCTTCGCGCTCCACGAACGACATTTCGCAATCGATTTGGGTGAATTCGGGCTGGCGGTCGGCCCTTAGGTCTTCATCGCGGAAGCATTTCACAATCTGGAAATAGCGGTCGAAGCCGCCCACCATCAACAGCTGTTTGAAGGTTTGGGGCGATTGGGGCAAGGCGTAGAATTCGCCGTTGTGCAGGCGGGAGGGCACCACAAAATCGCGGGCTCCTTCGGGGGTACTTTTGATGAGCACGGGTGTTTCCACCTCCAGAAATGCGCGTTCATCAAGGTATCGGCGCACTTCCTGGGCCATGCGGTGGCGCAATTCCAACTTGGAGCGCACAGGTTGCCTGCGCAGGTCGATGTAGCGGTATTGCATCCGCAGGTCATCGCCTCCATCGGTCTCGTCGTCGACCAAAAAAGGCGGGAGTTTGGAGGGATTGAGTAGGTTGATTCGCTCCACCCGTATTTCTATGTCGCCTGTGGGCATTTTGTCGTTGGGGGCATAGCGTTTCACCACGGTGCCCTCCGCCTGAACTACAAACTCGCGTCCGAGCGACCGAAGGGCCTGAAGCAGCTCGGGGGCTGTTTGTCCCTCCTCGGCCATCAATTGGGTGATGCCGTAGCGGTCTCGCAGGTCGATCCAGAGCATCCCGCCTTTGTCGCGCACCCGACTTACCCAGCCGCAGAGGGTAACTGAACTTTCGGCATGTTTCATTCTCAATTCGCCGCAGGTGTGGGTTCGTAGCATAGTCTGTTGGATTCTAAATGGGTCTGGTCTATTCTGGTGGAGTCGGTTGGATTCTAAATGGGTCTGTCGATTCTAGTGGAGTCGGTTGGATTATTGTGGAGTCTGTTGGATTCTAAATGGGTATGGTCTATTCTAATTAGGTCTGGTCTATTCTAAATGGGTCTGTCGATTCTTGTGGAGTCTATTGGATTCTATTGAATTCGTTGGGGATGATGCATCACGTACTTTCGGGGCTCAAAAATCGTGATTCATGTTTCATTTTCCATACATGCTCAGGCGTGATTTATCGCTATCTGCCTATATTTTTGCAAAATAATGGTGATCTCGTTCCGTTTTGGTTCATTTTTGTTGTAGTTGGTTATGCTAAACCCCTTCGATGATGCGCATTGGATGCGGCAGGCTTTCCAACAGGCCTTAGCTGCCCGCGATGCCGGTGAGGTACCGGTTGGGGCTGTGGTGGTTGTGGGTCAACGATTATTGGGGAAGGGCCACAACCTCACGGAGCGTTTGCATGATGTGACGGCCCACGCGGAAATGCAGGCCATTACGGCCGCAGCTCATGATTTGGGGGGTAAATACCTCACAGAGGCCACCTTGTATGTCACTTTAGAGCCTTGTGTGATGTGCGCAGGCGCTTTGTATTGGACCCAAATCGGCAGGGTCGTATGGGGTGCCCATGACCCAAAACGTGGGTTTAGTCGTGTTGGGCCCCTATTGCATCCCAAAACACGCTTTGAAGGCGGCCTAATGGCGCAGGAATCGGCCGATCTGCTCCAGGCATTTTTCCGCTCGAAAAGGGGTCGATAGACCAGGTGTTTTTTGGATTATTTCCGGTAGAAAAGGCGTCGATAAACCAGGTGTTTTTTTTGGATTATTTCCTGTAGAAAAGGCGTCGATAGACAGGTGTTTTTTTTGGATTATTTCCGGTAGAAGCGGGTCATGGCCAAGACATGTGGAAAACTCAGGCAGGATAACAAAATAAAAAATAGTCCGGTAGCGCCTTCCGTTTGCCAAACATTGAAGGCATAAAATCCACACCCCAACAGAACGGCGCCGAGGGTGAACGGGATGGCTTTCATATACAACTTCCCGTAATGAACCTGAAGCCGCCCCCCTATTTGCAGCGCACTTTTGTAGCTGTGATCGAACAGAAAATAAAGGCCAAATGCATGGAGCAGGGGAATAAAAGGCAATGTCAGCGCATATAAGCCCCCCAGAAATGGCCTGAGGCCGCGCCCCATATTCAACGCCATCAACCCAAGCATGCATCCCCATCCCCAATGACTTTGAAGGGTAAAGGGAAGGTCCACCTTCATTTCCGCTAGAATTTGTGTGGTTTCGGTGGGATGCGTTCCCAACACCAATCCGAGCATGAAAAGCCCCCAGAGGAAGCTGCGGAAACCGCTTGATTCGTGTGATGATTGGTACTCCGTTTCCCCAAAATGCCAGGCCGAGTAGATCAAGAAAACCAACAGCCCTAGGGGGGCACTCATCCACCAAATCAAACCGATGGCGGCCGAAAGCAGTAGGTAGCGCATGATGAAGACCGGGTCGATTGGCGTTTCTGCCCGCCCTG
>VGGT01000026.1 GCA_016868485.1 Bacteroidota bacterium | reverse complement strand
AGAAAATTGACCGCTTTTTTCGCTAACCGCAATGCCTATATCTGCCGACTGCAAGGCGCCAGCATCATTAAGGCCATCCCCGATCATGGCTACACCTCCAACACGATGCCGCTTTAAATCTTCGATATAGTGCTTTTTGTCGATAGGGGATTGTTGGAAATGAAGCGAAGAGCCTGGTGGGAACCAGCCACCAATTTGCTCCCCATCTCGGGGGTTGTCGCCCGATAGCAAGTGCATTTCATAGTCAGTGCCGAGTTGATGAAGGCTGTTTTCTATGCCATTTCGCCAAATGGGTTTGAAATGGATAAAGCCGAGCTCACGGCCGTTCATTCGAACCCTAACTTGATTTCCTGGCGCGGTGGAAGCCCGATTATTATTTAGTTTATCCTGAGTACGCGCTTGCAATTGCTCCTCAAAGCAGCGGCCAATTTGAATGCGCTGACCATCGACTATGGCATTAATCCCTTTGCCCTCTTGCTCATCATAGAGCTGTATTTTGTGTTTAGGGTTGTACGGGAGTGTTTTCGCCATCATCTTGCTGAGTGGGTGGGTGCTGTTTCGGCAAACAGCTTGCACCAGGGTCTGCTGCGCATGATTCCATCGAATATTTTCTTCATTCATTGGGCCAAGGTCTTGTTGCGACAAAGTGCCGGTTTTGTCGAAAACCAAGCAACGAATACGGGCCAGACGGTCGACCGCTGCCGTATTCCGAACGAAAAAATCATTTTCAGCCAAAAGGCGCAATCCGTTGCCTAAACTCAGTGGAGCAGATAGGGCTAAAGCACATGGGCATGCAATGATAAGAACGGCAGAAAGTACTTGGAAGGCTGTTTCGGTACTGTAGGGTAGCCATGCCCCAAAACCTAAAAGAGCTAAAATGATGACAGATGGGGTGAAATATTGGGCAATCTTGTCGGCTGTGCCCTGAAAAGCTTCCGAATTTGATTCTTCCGATTCGGTGGTGTTTTGATTCCATAGCCGCATCAAATAGGCTTCTGCTGCGGGTTTCATAACCTCCATGGTGAGCGAAGTGCCTGCTATTCTTCCACCTGCGTACATGACATCACCTTTAAAGCAAGCCACCGGTTCGCTTTCCCCGGTCACAAAACTGTAATCGATGAGTCCGCTTGGATCGATTAAAAGTGAATCAGCTGGAACGACCTCTTGATGCCTAATCCGAATCTGATCGCCTGCCTTAAGATGATGAATGCCAACCTCAGTTTCAAAATGCTCATTTCCTTCATTGAAAGCCAGATGATTCGATCCGCTGGCGTTGATTTTTAGTACCGCCAATGGAAAAAAGGAATGATGGTCGCGATCGAAACGCAAGTGGTGAAACGTCTTCTCTTGAAAAAGTCTGCCAAGCAGTAAGAAAAAAACAAGTGCACTAAGCGAATCAAGGTAGCCAGAGCCTATGCCCGATACGATCTCATATACGGAACGCAGGAAAAGAACAGCCACCCCAAGAGCGATTGGAATATCAAGCTTGATGATTCGTTTTTTAAGCGCTTCATAGGCTGTTGTGAAATAATCAGAAGCACTGAACACCACTACAGGCAGACTCAGCAAGACAGACAAGCCTTTGGTCGATGCGTTCAATAATGGCTCGGCAATTCCATGGTCACTGAGGTAGTCGGGTAGACTAAGTAGCATAATATTGCCAAAAGAAAAGCCCGCTACGGCCATTTTTCGAATAATTTGTTCTCTATTCCCTGAATTTTTTGAAGAATGTATGGTGTCTGTTTGCCACTCGGGGGGGTAGCCGATTTGTACCAAGAGTCGAGCAAGCTCGGGTAAATCAGCTCCGGGCTTCGATACCTTTACCTGCAATTCTTTTCGCAGGTAGTCGACACGTGCCTCCATGATTTCCGGAATGAATCGTTGCAACCGCTCAAGCAAATACACACAAGCCGTGCAATGGATATTGGGGATATGCAAGGATGCTCGGTAGTGGATGTTGTTTTCGAAGTCGATGAATCGCCTACGAATTTCCGGATCGCGCAAATACTCGAACTCCTTTTGGCCGGGCAATTGTGATTTATGGGCACTGCCCTCGTGTAGCTTATAATAGTCTCCAAGTTCGCATTGATGGATAAGATGGTAAACCCGACTACATCCGGCGCAGCAAAACGTTTTTCCTGCGGTTTTTGTGCCCGTAGCGTGGCATTCTTGACCGCAATGTGAACAAGGCACGGCTACTTTTCCCGAAGATGTAGTTGGGCTAATGGCGGCCATATGGCTGCAAATTTAGATAAAAATATAATCAGATATACATATCCATATATAAAAATATTAAATTTATACCACCTCTAGGTATATTTGTTGTTTAATAGCTAAAACCACTAATTCTTCCCGAAAATAGACTTGAGCAATGAAACTACATCATCCATCTTTGCGTTCAATTTTGTGTTTCATGGGCGGCACATTATACCTTGTCTTGTCATCATGCGGTGGCGGCAAGGGAACCGATGAGTCACTTCCTGCCGGTGAACCGCCAACGCCCAAAAGCGATACGGCTCAGGTTTGGGTTGCGCCTGAATCCACTCATGGGGTGATGAACCCTCAGCCTGCATCCGCAGCTTCCATCGAAAAGGGCAAGTCCATATATCTTCAATATTGCGTGACGTGCCACGGTGCCGACGGAAAAGCAGAAGTTCCCGCGGGCATAGCCGTTAAGGCTTCCAATCTACTCGAAAGGACGCCTGCGCAGTCCGATGGGGCCTTGCATTGGAAGTTGATCACAGGCAGGAATGCCATGCTTAAAATATCGGCCTATGGAATCAGCGACGAAGACGGCTGGCACATCATCAATTACGTGCGCACGCTGACGAAAATTTGAATTCAGGTCATAATGACCGGCTTGATCAATATTCGGCACCACTCAACGAAATACGGGCTTGAGCAATCATTGGTCCACGCTAAATTTTTGGGGTTGACCGGATAGGAATCCTTGTATTCTGAAAGGAATGTTGCAAATGCGGGGCTAAATTGTATTTTTGCGCCACTTTTGAATAAATCTATTTTTATGAATTTAACCAACACATTATTGTACCTGATTCCCTTTACCGGTGTCTTAGGTCTGCTCTACACGTTTTATCGCTCCTCTTGGGTAGCCAAACAAGATCCGGGTAACGAAAAAATGCAAAAAATTGCCGGGCATATCGCCGAAGGTGCCATGGCCTTTTTAAAGGCAGAATACAAGATATTAATCTGGTTTGTGGTTGCAGTGGCCGGATTATTGGCGTTCACAGCCAATTCTGAGTTATCATCGCCTTTAGTTGGGTTGTCATTTGTGGTCGGTGCCTTATGCTCTGCATTGGCCGGATTTATTGGAATGAAGGTAGCCACCAAAGCAAATGTTCGGACGGCCAATGCAGCACGCACCGGCTTAGGTAAGGCGTTGGAAATTGCATTTGCTGGAGGATCAGTCATGGGAATGGGCGTGGTTGGCTTGGGTGTACTTGGTTTAGGGACCCTATTTCTCATCTTCCACACCATGTTTGGCACCGATACGGCAGAAAATCTCAATCGAGTCATCACCATTTTAACTGGTTTTTCATTTGGTGCCTCTTCGATCGCCTTGTTTGCGCGCGTTGGTGGAGGAATTTATACCAAAGCTGCTGATGTGGGCGCCGATTTGGTGGGTAAGGTAGAGGCGGGCATACCAGAGGATCACCCCCTCAACCCAGCAACCATTGCCGACAATGTGGGGGATAACGTGGGTGATGTTGCGGGTATGGGCGCTGACTTATTCGAATCGTATGTTGGGTCGATTATTGGCACCATGGTATTGGGCGCGGCCTTTATGACCACGGGTTTCAACGACCAGTTCAATGGTCTTTCGGGAGTCCTTCTGCCTTTAGTTTTGGCCGGTGCCGGTATCCTTATGTCCATTTTGGGTACCTTTTTCGTTCGTGTTAAAGAAGGAGGCGATCCCCAAAGAGCCCTCAATACCGGTGAATTTTTGTCATCTGCCCTTATGATTGCCGCGAGTTACTTCATCATTACATGGATGTTGCCTGCGAAGTGGCAGTTTAATGACGTTTTGTACGAACAAGAACGCAGTATGTCATCTTTTAATGTATTTGTGGCCACCGTGATTGGGCTAATCGCAGGATTATTGGTCGGATTGATCACTGAATATTACACCGGCACCGGTAAAAAGCCTGTGTTAGACATTGTAAAACAGTCCTCAACGGGCGCGGCTACCAACATTATCGCTGGTTTGGGTGTGGGCATGATGAGTACTGCCCTTCCAACCTTGATTATTGCCATGAGCATTATTGGTGCCTTCTATTTTGCAGGACTGTATGGCATCGCGATTGCTGCCGTCGGCATGTTGGCCAATACAGGCATCCAGCTGGCTGTAGATGCTTATGGTCCCATTTCAGATAATGCCGGTGGAATTGCAGAAATGAGCGAGTTGCCCAAAGAAGTGCGCAAGCGCACCGATAAACTCGATGCTGTGGGCAACACCACCGCGGCCATTGGTAAGGGATTTGCCATTGCATCCGCAGCCCTCACCGCCCTCGCCTTGTTTGGGGCGTACATGACATCGGCCAATATTGAGACCATCGATTTGTCGGAAGCTAAAGTTATGGCTTGCATGATGATTGGGGCGATGCTCCCCTTTGTTTTCTCAGCCATGGCCATGGGTGCCGTCGGACGTGCAGCCATGTCCATGATCGAAGAGGTGCGTCGGCAGTTCAGCAGCATACCTGCGCTCAAAGCAGCATTGGAAGTGATGCGGAAAAATGGCGATAAGGAAATGGACGATTGGTCGGATCAAGACCGCAAAATATTTCAGGCGGCCGATGGCGTGGCAGAATATGGAAAGTGTGTAGAAATTTCCACGCAAGCGGCGATTCGTGAAATGATTGTTCCAGGTCTCTTGGCTGTGGCTGCCCCTGTTGCCACAGGAATGATCTTCGGTAAAGAGGCATTAGGTGGATTATTGGCAGGAGTTACGGCAAGCGGTGTATTGATGGCTATTTTTCAATCCAATGCTGGTGGCGCTTGGGACAATGCCAAGAAAATGTTTGAAGAGGGAGTGGTCATAAACGGACAAACCTACTACAAGAAGTCGGACCCACACAAAGCCGCCGTAGTTGGTGATACCGTCGGAGATCCATTCAAAGACACTTCTGGTCCTTCGCTCAACATTTTATTGAAGTTGATATCGGTCGTGGCCCTTGTCATTGCGCCCCTTTTGACTTAATCCGCTTATTCTCCTATAAATCGCAAGACGCGCCCTCCTCGGCGCGTCTTTTTTATTGTTCGTTTGGAAATAATCCGTGCAATTGCGCGTCAATGCGTGAAATAATCTGTCCAAGGTCCTCGGGTTTGTCGGCAAAGTTTAAATGATCCACGTCCACGATCAATAAGTTACCAAGCGTGTAGGAGTCAATCCATGCTTCGTAGCGTTCATTTAGCTTGCGCAGATAGTCGAGGCGAATCCCATCCTCATAATCACGTCCACGACGCTGGATTTGCCGCACTAAGGTAGGTACCGATGCCCTTAAATACACAAGAAGATCGGGCGGACGAACCAAGTTGCCGATGGCGTCAAAAAGGCTGCGGTAGTTCTCGTAGTCTCGTCCAGACATAAGTCCCATGGTGTGTAGATTGGGCGCGAAAATATGAGCGTCTTCGTAGATGGTTCGGTCTTGAATGACCGCCTCCGTACCCTTTCGGATGTCTATAAGCTGACGAAATCGAGCATTTAAAAAGTAGATCTGAAGGTTAAACGACCACCGCTGCATGTCTTCGTAGAAGTCATTGAGGTATGGATTGCCGTTTACATCCTCAAAATGTGTTTGCCACTGATAATGTTTCCCCAGCAATCCTGTGAGCGTGGTCTTGCCGGAACCAATATTGCCGGCTATGGCTATGTGTTTCCCCATAATCTATGAATTAAAGCCCATCAGTTCGCGCACAATCTGAAGGGTATGGCCGGCGCTTTGGCGTGACTTTTCAGCTCCGTCGCGCAGCACTCGTTTGAGACGTGCATCATCGGTTTCCAAGGCTTTGATCTGCTCTTGAATGGGCGCCAAAAATGCGATAATATCTTCTGCCAGTTGCTTTTTTAGATCACCATAGCGTATGTTGCATTGAGCATAGGCGTCCAAAAAGTGTTTCACCACATCCGGTGCGCTCACCAGCTCCAGGAGTTGAAACAGATGCATGATCGTGTCGGCGAGCGGCGTGTTTACTGTAGTGGGTCCGCTGTCGGTGACGGCACGCATGACCTTTTTGCGGATGACGCTGGGCTCATCAGATAAGAAAATGGCCTGTGCCTCACCTTCTGATTTGCCCATTTTGCCCGAACCATCCAGGCCAGGCACTTTAATCATTTGCCCATCGCTTTGACGAAAAGGATAGGGTTCAGGAAAAAAATCGGTTTCATAGAATCGGTTGAATCGCTGAACAAAATTTCTGGCCATCTCCAGGTGTTGCTCTTGATCCTTGCCGACCGGTACCCAACGGGCCCGATGAATGATGATATCGGCCGTCATCAGAACGGGATAGGTAAGTAGGCCAGCATTCACATTGTCGGGCTGCTTCCTCACCTTATCTTTGAAAGATGCCACCCTTTCTAATTCACCCACATAAGCGTGCATATTCAACAACATATACAGCTCAGGGATTTCTGGAATATCACTTTGGCGGTAAATGGTGGCCATGCTTGGATCAATGCCACATGCGAGATATTCGATCAACACCTGACGGGAAGACGCCTTCAACGCTGCCGGATCAGGATGCGTAGTGAGCGAATGGTAGTCGGCAATAAAAAAATAGCATTGATGAGTGCGTTGCATGCCCAAGAATTGACGTACGGCACCAAAATAATTGCCCAAATGAAGGCGACCTGTAGAGCGAATGCCCGAAACAACGATATCCATGACTGGCACGCAAAATACGAAATTCAATGAGCTTGTGTTAGTTTTGCAGACTATGAAAGAAACGGGAGGGAATCGTAATACGAAAGAAACGGGAGGGATTCGTAATACGAAGGAAGCGGGAGGAGTTCGTTATTGGATGGGCAAGTTGGGTGCGCTTTGGTTTCTGTTCATATTTTGTCTTCTTTTTTTGATTCAATATCCCGCATATTGGCTCCTGCTGCGTTCCCCCAAGGGATACCCTGCCGTCAATCAAATGCGGCGGATCTGGGCGAAGGTGCTGTTTGGGTTAACAGGCGTTGGGTGGAGGCTTGAACGCCTGCCAGGCAGCCAAGTGAAGGGTCCGTGTGTATTCTGCGCCAACCACCATTCCTATATCGACATTCCTTTGATGGCGCTTGCCGCCAACAATCATTATCATTTTATGGCGAAGGCGGAGCTTCTAGACATACCCGTATTTCGTTTGTTTTTTCAGACCATAGATATTCCCGTGCCCCGAGAAAAAAAAGTAGGTGCGCATGAGGCCTTCATAAAAGCCAGCGAGTGGCTTCAAAAGGGCGACAGCCTGGTGGTCTTTCCTGAAGGGGGCATTTTGCCCAATCCACCGCTGCCTAAGGCCTTCCGAATGGGGGCGTTTCGAGCAGCTGTTGACGCTAATGTGCCTATAATTCCGGTATCTTTGCATAATTCGTGGTGGGTAATGAGCGATGAGGCATGGCCGCTTTATCGTTGGGGTCGGTGTCGTGTGGTTTGTCACCCCGCACTCTACCCAGCCGACTACGATTTCAATGATAAAAAACTCGCCGAAGTTACCCGTACCATCATCATTCAATCCATAGAACAACACGATGAATATCGACAGCGAAACGATCCGACGCGTAGCCCACTTAGCACGGCTTGATTTTGATCCCCAGTCAGAAGCAGAAATGCTCCACGATATGAATCGCTTCCTCGAATATGCGGCGATGCTCGATGAATTAGATACCAGCGGTATAGAGCCCTTAATTTATATGAATGAGGATCCAGGTCGGCTGCGTGATGATCAGGTACGGCAAGAGGTCACCCATTCAGATGCATTGAAAAATGCGCCAAGAAGCGACAGCGATTACTTTCGAGTGCCCAAGGTAATTGAACAACGCGAATGAATACAGTTATTGACCTGCAAGGAGTAGGCCGTTCGTATGTGATGGGGCAAGAACAAATCCATGCCTTGCGTTCGGTAACGTTCAGCATAGCCAGGGGTGAGTACGTTGCCCTCATGGGGCCGTCAGGATCGGGCAAATCGACCCTCATGAATTTGATTGGCTGTTTAGACACCCCCACTAGAGGCGCTTATTTTTTGAGTGGACAGGAGGTCAGCAGAATGAACGACCAGCAGCTGGCTGAAGTACGCAACCGAGAGATTGGTTTTGTATTTCAGACTTTCAACTTGCTGCCGCGCCTAACAGCGCTGGAAAACGTAGCGCTCCCTCTTGTCTACGCAGGTGTTTCCCGAACCGAGCGGCTACACAGAGCGGCTGAGGTGTTGGATCGTGTGGGCCTCACTTCGCGCATGAAACACAAGCCCAACGAGTTATCAGGCGGACAGCGGCAAAGAGTGGCCGTTGCGCGTGCCTTGGTTAATCGCCCATCCATTTTGTTGGCCGATGAGCCAACAGGAAACCTCGATAGCAAGACATCAATCGACATCATGAACCTGTTTGCCGATATTCATGCCCAAGGCAACACCATTGTTTTGGTAACGCACGAAGAAGAAATTGCCCGATATGCACACAGGATCGTGCGGTTGAGGGATGGAAACATCGAGTCGTATCTACGGGAAAACAATGAGTGAATTTGATAAACCGATATGAAAATATATACAAAAGGCGGGGATAGCGGGCAAACATCACTTTTCGGTGGACGGCGCCTTCCTAAATCGCATCTGCGCATTGAGGTTTATGGAACGGTCGATGAACTCAACAGCTGGTTGGGTAAATTGACAACCGAGGGAATGCCCTTAGACTGTACAGAGTTTGTGCATGCCATCCAACAAGATTTGTTTTTAATGGGATCGCACTTAGCGGCAACCGATGATGTGCGGCATCACCTTCCCCAATGGCCTGAGCAATCAGAACAGAAAATTGAGCAGGAAATTGACCGAATGGATGCGGTCCTTGCTCCGCTCACCAATTTTATTCTACCTGGCGGAACACCTGCTTCTGCCAGTGCCCATTTGTGTCGGTGTGTATGTCGTCGTGCTGAGCGACTGTTTGTTGCACTCTCCATCGAAGAGCCTGTTTCGCCCGACTTACTGCGCTATTTGAACCGCTTGTCGGATTATTTTTTTACACTTGCACGGTATCTGATGCACACAGCTGGAGTCGAGGAGCAAGCTTGGCGTCCATCCAAATAGGGACTTAAAAGGGCGAAAATTCCTGTTTGTTGTTTGAAAATAGATTTTACCTTTGCAGAAAATTTGAAGCCATGTACTGGACCCTAGAATTGGCCTCGCATCTCGAGGATGCCCCATGGCCTGCCACCAAAGAAGAACTCATTGATTACGCTATTCGTTCAGGTGCGCCGCTTGAGGTTATAGAAAACCTCCAAGAGCTTGAAGACGACGGTGAACCTTATGAAACCATCGAGGAAATTTGGCCCGATTACCCCACCAAAGACGACTTCTTCTTTAACGAAGACGAATACTAGCGAATACCAACGAATACCAGCGAATACCAGCGAATACAACGAAATTTTGGCTTGATCGCTCGTTTATTCAGCCGCACCTCAGCTCATCCCGTCTTCACATTACCGCGAGGTCAATTCGATTCAAAGTGGGCAAACCTAGAATTTTATTTCAAGCATCAACATACCCTCTGGTCAATTCGATTTAAAGTGGGTGACCCCGAAAATTGACTAAAGAATCAACATCGCATCTCCGTAGGTGTAAAATCGATACTTTTCCTTGATGGCTTCGGCATAGGCCTCTCGGAGGAATTCGGTGCCCGCAAATGCACTGGACATCATCAGCATAATCGACTCGGGGAGATGGAAATTGGTAATCAAGGAACGGGCAATATTGAAGTGGTAGGGAGGGAAAATAAAACGATCCGTCCACCCGCTCAAAGGTTTCAAAGTATGATGCGCAGAAACAGCCGATTCTAGCGCCCGCATGGAGGTGGTCCCTACGGCACAAACCATTTTCTGCCGAGCAATAGCGCCATTCACCAAATCACAAGCTTCGTTTGAAATTTCAAAAAACTCGCTTTCCGATTTGTGCTTAGTGAGGTCCTCCACCTCAACATGACGGAAAGAACTTAAGCCCACATGCAAGGTAATCTCGGCTAGGTCAACGCCCTTTAACACCAATCGCTTCATCAACTCTCGACTAAAATGTAGGCCAGCCGAGGGCGCAGCCACCGCTCCAATGCGTGATGCAAATTCTGTTTGAAAGCGTGTGCGATCCTCTTCATCGGCCTGTCGACCCAATAAATGAGGAATTGGCGTTTCACCCATTGCGTTAAGCGTTTGGGTGAGTTCTTCATTCGTGCCGTCGAATAGAAACCGAATGGTGCGACCACGAGACGTGGTGTTGTCGATGACCTCAGCCACTAGTGATTCATCTGCACCGAAATACAATTTGTTTCCTACCCGTATTTTCCGTGCCGGATCCACCAAAACATCCCAAAGCCTGAGTTCAGCATTCAATTCCCGCAATAAAAAAACTTCGATCAGTGCACCCGTTCGTTCTTTGTTGCCATACATTCGGGCCGGAAAAACCTGTGTGTTGTTGAGCACGAGCACATCCCCTTCGTTGAACATGTGAAGGATATCTTTGAATATCTTGTGTTCAATAGTACCATCTTTGCGGTTAATAACCATCAACCGGGCCTCATCGCGGTTGGGCGAAGGGCGGGCTGCAATTAAACTGGGTGGTAAATCGAACCGAAACTCAGATAATTTCATACAAATAGTGAAAAGAACAGATAAAAGGGAAAATCATGCATTACGGGGTGCGAATATAGAGTAAAATCGATCATTCGTCATCCGGTGCATTTTGATTAGGTTTGTGTTGAAAAAAAACGAAACAGTGTCTAAGGCAATTTTTGGTTCATTCGGTTTGATTGTTCACCTCACTGGGGAAGGTGTTGGCTTTGCTATGCATGCACTATGGAGCAATCGGTTGCGGACTTTTTTATCGCTTCTGGGCATAACCATAGGCATTTTCGCTGTAATATCCGTTTTCACCTTCGTGGATTCATGGAACCGCAAAATCCGATCAAGCCTCGCTAATCTGGGTGACGATGTTGTTTATGTCGAAAAATGGCCATGGGAGTTCGGTGGAGATTACCCTTGGTGGAAATACATGAATCGCCCCTCAGCACAATTTCGTGAAATGGAATGGCTGCGCTCTCGCACTAAATCAGCCCGGGCAGTCACCATGACCTACAACCTTGATGGCGGAACCGCCACCGCAGGTGAAATGGGTATGAATGCAGTTTCGGTACAGGCTGTAGCACCCGACTACCACCTCCTTCGGGCATTTGAATTGGAAAGTGGCCGTTACTTCCACAACAGCGAGTTGGATCGTGGCAGTCGTTCTCTAATACTTGGCGCACGGGCCGCCAATGAGCTGTTTCCAGATGGAAACGCGCTGGGGAAGCAGGTGAAGGTCATGGGACAACGGCTTAAGGTTGTGGGCGTCTTGGCGGTAGAAGGAAATAATGCATTAGGCACAAGTCTGGATGAACAGTTTTTGGTGCCACTCAACTTCATACGCCAGGTAAAAGGAAGTCGTTTAGACGAGGTAAACCCCCTGATCTTAGCTGGGCCAAATGAAGGTGTTCCAGTGGCTGAACTAAAAGCTGAATTGAGGGGGCACTTGCGGGCATTTCGTCGATTAAAGCCGACACAGGAAGATAACTTTGCAGTCAACCAGGTTTCTTTTCTGGCCAATCAACTCGATATGCTGTTTGCGAGCATGCGTCTGATTGGGTGGTTGATCGGAGGTTTCTCTATGCTGGTGGGGGGCTTTGGAATCGCTAATATTATGTTTGTTTCGGTTTTTGAAAGGATTGGTCAAATTGGCATCCAGAAGGCCATGGGTGCACGCAATGCATTTATTTTGTGGCAATTCCTGGTGGAATCGATGATCCTAAGTCTGATGGGGGGGGTGTTGGGCGTAATTCTTGTTGAAGGTATGACCCGTTTGGCCGCCGCCATCATGGAAGAAGAATTAAGCCTCACTGTAGATAACATCATCTTAGCATTGGGGGTTTCAACGCTCATTGGCATCGTTGCGGGCCTGCTGCCCGCTATTCGTGCGTCACGCCTCGACCCTGTTGAGGCCATTCGCATGGGTTAGCGGAATCAACCCACCAAGACATGTGACCGCGGATAACGATACGCGGTTGAGGCTGTTCTCGATGCCAAAGAAAAAGCCAACGTGAGGGTACCAACACGGCCAACAAACATGGAGATCATCAGAACCATTTGAGCAGGAATGCCCAAGTTTGGTGTTATTCCTCTTGTAAGACCTACCGTACAAAAGGCAGAAACCTCCTCGAAAACCAAATCCAAAACAGGAACAGTGGGCTCAAACCAAGATAAGAAGAAGACGGAAATCAGGATAAATGAGGCAGAGAATACGAAAATTGTGTATGCTTTGTTGAGCAATTCAAAAGAAATGCTTCGCCCTCCGAGTTCAAGGCTGTTTTTTCCGCGAATCGTGGCACTAATGGCGAGAAGAATGACCATAAATGTTGAGG
>VGGT01000025.1 GCA_016868485.1 Bacteroidota bacterium | reverse complement strand
CGATGACCGATATACGGTTCGTGCCCAACTGTCCGGTATGGGTCACAAACTCGCGTTGCCGAACCTTGTATTCAACACAGTCGAAATACTGGCTCACTTTTTCGACCCGGTCTGGATCGCCCACCAGCAGGACCGTTTCCGCCACTTGTTCGGGCATCAGGTTCAGGTGATAGACAGCGCCCATCGGCGTACGCATCCATTCAGTCGGTTTCATGGCGTGAAAATAGAAAGGAAATGCCGGAATAGCGGAATGCTTATCCTTCGGTCATCCACTGATGAAAGGTGTTGCGTATGGCATCGATGGGTTGGTTGCGCATGCATTTGAAGTGGCCTTTCGGACACGCATCAAAGCCTATTTTGGAGCAAGGACGGCAATTGAGCCCGTTGATTTCAAAGGACTGTACGTTTTGGGGATGTCCGGGCTGCCAGGCGAACATACCAAATTCAGGAATCGTATTGCCCCAAATGGCCAATGTAGGACGGGCGAAGGCAGCGCCTATATGCATCATGACCGAATCGTGGGTGATCAGCACCTGTGCTTGCCGCACCACATCGGCCGACTGATTGATGTTGAAACGGCCGCAAAACGAAAATAAATAGGGGTTGTTCGATGCCTTCACTACCCGTTCTGCTGTTGCTTGGTCGCCTTTGCCGCCCAGCAAGATCAGCGGTGCACGAACCGACCGGCAAAGTGCGATGATCAGATCTTCAGGCAGTCGTTTGGTGGCGTGTTGTCCACCCAATGCATATACGCCGTAGGAGGGGGCTTTCTGATTAACAAAATTCAGGTTCTTGACATCAGCGTTCCCAAACAACTGGCCTACATCAATTTGATCCTCTTGAGGAATAAAGTACTCGAGGGGTAGGGGCGTTTTCGGAATACCAAGGGGGGTTAAGGTTTCCAAATAGCGTTCCACAATATGCACCCGGGGAAGGATGTCGATGCCGCACTGCACCCGCAGCCATTTCTCAATGTTCAGTTTGCGAAAACTGTATTTCTTTCCTGATAAAAACCACTTAAACGGACGGCTTCTCAGGTTGTGGTGCAGATCGATGATGTAGTCGAAACACTCTGCCTGAAGTGCAGGCATCAACTCTTTTCCGCTTTTGTTGACCAAATGAATGCGCTTGATGAGCGGATGGGCTTTGATGACCTCATAATGCTGAACCTTAGTGAGGTAGTGGATTTCGGCCTTGGGGTAATGAACAGCAATTGCCCGAATGACAGGTGTGGTCAGCACCATATCACCCAACGAGCTAAAGCGGATGATCAGAATCTTCAACGAACCCGATTTCAGTAGGTCGGCACGTATTCCATGCGGGCAAGAATGCCTTGGCTTCGGAGTGCCTGACTGGCTGTTTGCACAGGTGCGTACAATGCACCAAGATTTTCAACCATCTGGTTTTTAGCCGCATTGCCCGACCATTTGTTTAGGATTTCGTCGAACGGGTCTTTGGGGGTTGGCATACGACGAATTTTATAGTCGGTTACCTTAGCCAACCGCGACGCGCACGCCAAAGCGTCCTCTTCAGTACCAAGTTGGTCAACCAGTCCTAAGGCCAGCGCCTGTCGGCCGGTGTATACCCTTCCTTGTGCCATGGCCTGCACACGATCCGAATCGAGACTTCGGCCAGATGCTACCAGTTTGATGAAGTCGTCATACACCTTGTTCACCGCAGCTTGTATGATGGCCTCCTCATCGGCACGCATGGGGCGTACGCCACTCATGATGTCGGCATAGGGGCCTGTCACTACCCGGTCGAAGGTGATTCCGGTCTTGTTGGCGAAGAAGCCACTGAAATTAGGCACCAGCCCGAACACCCCAATAGACCCCGTGATGGTGGTGGGTTCAGCGAAAATGGAATCGGCATCGGCCGCAATCCAATATCCACCCGATGCAGCTACATTGCCCATACTCACCACCAAGGGCTTCTTTTTATTGAGTAAAACCAATTCTCGGCGGATCACTTCGCTGGCCAATGCATCGCCACCAGGCGAATTCACGCGCAAGACCACCGCTTTGACGTCGTCGTCGAGGCGGGCCTTGCGGAGGGTGGCCGATAGGCGCTCGCTGCCGATGTTCTCGTCGTCGCCTTCTCCTCCACTAATTTCCCCATTGGCATACACCACAGCGATTTCATTTTTGGACTCGTTTTCGTCTTCTTCTAGACTTCCCAAATATTCACCCAAACGGGCAAACTTAATTTTCTCAATGTTCTTGGCCTTTGTTTTCTTGGCAAGCATTTCCAGTACTTCATCGCGGTGCCAAAGGGCGTGAACCATTCCTTTATCCAGTGCGTCACGATCCGAACGAATATCCAAACGATCCGCCATGTGCCGCAAAGAATCGGTTGATAGACCACAGTTCTTCGACACCTGCTGCAGGTAATCGGCATATAAATCGTTCATATAACTTTCCATTTGTAGGCGGTTATCGGCGCTCAGGTCTTTGCGAATGAAGGGTTCGCCGGCTGATTTGTACTTTCCCACGCGAATCAACTTCACGTCGATGTCGAGTTTTTCGAGCATGCCCTGTAGGAAGATCGGACTCGATGCAAGGCCATTCCACATGAGGCTGCCCATGGGCATCATAAAAATACTATCGGCCGCACTGGCCAGATGATAGGAGGCCTGGTCGTAGTTTTCAGCATAGGCATAGATAAACTTGCCACTTTTTTTGAAGGCCACCAGGTCATCCAGCAGAACAGAGCGCATGGTTCCTCCGACTGCCACATTGTCCAAATCGAGGAATATACCTTTGATTTTATCGTCGGTGGCGGCCTTGCGCAAGGCTCTTCTGACCTCAAACAAAGAGGTGCTTTCCTCCGGACCGCTGCCCGACATCAAATCAAGTCCGGCCAGCGGGTTTTCCGTTGCCCGGTCTACAATGGGCTGGTCGAAAGAAAGATGAAGTATGCTGTTGTCAGCGATCTCAGATTCATCGCCTGAAGAAACTGCGGCCACAATCGCAACGATGAAAAGAAAAGAAAACACGGTAATTACAATTTGGGCCGTTATGATGGCCAATACGAGACGCAGAAATTTTAGCATTGTTAGATGTACATTTTTAAAATTGATGGGGCAAAGATAAAGGATCATTAGGTACTATGCATCACCAAGTACTGAAAAAATTTTAATACGAGCTGGTGCCTATGCCCTTGTCCAGAAAAACAAAACAAAAATAGTCATTCCGAGGTAGTCTCGCCCTCATTAGAATCTAAATTTGCCCCAGTGGAAATGCTTGTTTTGTTGATGGGCAGTAATGTCGGAAAACGAGAGGAATACCTCAAAGCGGCCCATGCTGCAGTGGCTGCGCTATTGGGGGCTCCTATAGCGTCCTCCCAAATTTGGGAAACAGCCGCCTGGGGTGGGGTGGCCCAGGGTTCATTTTTGAATCAGGCCCATCGCTTTTCTAGTGTTTTGGACCCATTTCAATTGTTGCAATCGTTGAAGAAGATTGAACAACAAATCGGTCGACGGGCCACTGACCGATGGGGCAATCGTGAGATCGATATCGACATTTTGGTCTATGGGTCTCAATGGGTGAGCCAACCCGATCTCCAGATACCCCATCCCCGCTTGTCGCAAAGGCGTTTTGCGCTCATACCCATGGCGGAAATTGCCTCCGAATGGCGTCATCCCATTACCGGACAATCAGTGGGGGATCTGTTGGCCGAATGTCTGGATGAATCATCGGTACAGCTGCATCATGTAGCCTGAAATACGGCAGTTAACCAAAGCGGATTTGACCTATTTTTGTGCGGAATGAATAAATACATCGTGGTGGAAGGCAATATTGGTGCGGGAAAAACCACGCTTGTTCGGCTTTTAGCGGATTGTTGGTCGACGCCTTCTTTGTTTGAGCAGTTCATGGACAATCCTTTCCTCCCTCGGTTCTACGACAAACCAGAGCGCTATGCCTTTTCCCTGGAAACATCATTCCTGGCCGAGCGGTACAGGCAAATGCAAGACGAGCTGAGTGAGCCTGATGTGCGTCGTCGAGGGTTGGTGGCTGACTATAGTTTCTACAAATCGCTCATTTTTGCACGCCGTACACTCGATCCAGAAGAATTTGGGCTGTTCAGCCAACTTTTCGGAATCATCAACCAACGCCTCCCGCAACCCCATTTGTTTGTTTATCTATCGACCCCGGTGCCACGTCTTTTGCAACAGATCGCTGAGCGCGGGCGCGACTACGAACAGAAAATCGAGGGCGATTACCTTCAATATATTGATGAAAGCTACCGCCAATTTATGGCACAGGCGAGTGGACTCAAATGCCTGCTGTTGAATACCGCAGAGGTCGATTTTGTGCAGCATCCACAGGATTTTGATAAAATCAAATCACTCATTGAGCGGGAGTATCCTTATGGCATCACCGAATGCACCCCTTGATTATGAAAAGTAATTCTGGATGTTGGAATAATGGTGCAAACCCTTCATTTTTGGCCACGAAATATGCTTAAGACCCCCGCGCTTTTAACAAGCCTCCGCAGGCTTTTGATCATGCTTGCATTCATCCTGCTTGCATTCATCCTGGGTGCACCAATGGGATTTAGCCAGGGCATACAAGGAACTGTAACCGACGCCAAGGATAGAATGCCTTTAATAGGAGTGAATGTGGTTGTTAAAGGCACCACCTATGGAGTCTCGACGGATATCAACGGGCAGTATAATCTGAACAAAGTGCCCGCAGGGGTCTATCAAATCGAAGTGAGCTACCTGGGATATGAAAAGAAACTGTACACCGGGATAAAAATCAGCAGTAATCAGCCCACACGACTCGATGTGAGTCTTTTGCCGAGCGCACTAACCCTCGACCAGGAGGTGGTGGTGGTTGGCGAAAAGCCACTGGTGGACCTCGATCTGTCGAAGTCGGAGCAGCGTGTATCGCAGGAATCCATTGAAAATGCCCCTGTGCGGCAACTTCAAGGGGTGTTGAATACCCAGGCGGGGGTGGTTTTGAACCCCGAAGGACTGAGTATACGGGGTGGTAGAACCTACGAAACGGCTTTCATCATCGATGGGGTTTCGGCCACCGACCCTTTGGCAGGAACTGGATTTGGCATCGACTTGGGAACCAATTCCGTAGAAGGAATCGATGTCACGACCGGTGGAGGTGATGTGGCCTATGGCGACGGTACTTCAGGGATCGTTAAGACCCGCACCCGTTCGGGGGGCGACCGCACCGAGTTCAGTTTCAACCACCGACGCGATCGCCTTGGATTCACCAATGATTGGGCGTCGGTTTGGGGCAACTCAATCTATGAAGCCACAGCCGGCGGATCGTTGAAGGGCGTGCTTCCCAGACCCTTGCGTGTTTTTGCCTCCTTCAAAGGCAGTTTCGACGATCAGTATTTTCGTCGGCCTGCCAATCAGGTTACCTCCTCCCTTTATCCGGATGCGGCATTTTCGCCCTACCAAGACAACCGTTGGGCCGGTATGTTGAAGTTTGATTACGAATTTAAGCCAGGCATGCGCTTAAGTGTCAATTACCTGCGCTCGCTTACCATCAACCAAGACGTGAATATGCTGCGGATCATCGGCAATGATGTGCCCTTCTTGCCGGGTTTTCAGTTCGATTTCATGCTTCAACCCGATCGTGCCAACACCTATACGCACGACACCAATCTTGAATCGGTGAACTTTACCCATACCACCAGCAAGAAATTCTCCTACACGGCCAATTTGTCGCGCCTGTTTGTGCGTCTGCGCGCCGATGCCAATGGTCGGGCGTGGCGCCCCAAGAATGTAGATGCCGAGTTCGATCCAGCCAGCATAGTGACCTTTCCTGTGGGCTACTTCAATCCGGCTGACTCTCAGGTATTCGTCTACCCCGGTCCGGGCCTCTACAACAATGGGGGGATCGGCACTCTTTGGCATGACCACCGGGTAAACGAGTATGGATTGCGTTGGACGGGCAACTATTACTATAACCCGCGGGGTGATCGCCTGATTTTTGGTACAGAAGTGCGTCTACAGGACCTGTTGTGGATCGATATTATTCGCCCTTGGATTGGAGCCCCCATTCCACTGCCCGACGGCACCATCAGCCAGAGTTTCCGTTTGGGCGATTACAGCGATGTATGGGAGGTAAAACCGGCCCGAGGCGCATTCTATGCTTCTAATAAACTGAAATTTAGGGGACTTGTAGCAGAATTTGGGGGCAGGTTGGAGTACTGGTTCCCCGGCCGCTTTGTGGATGATGCGGTTCTTGATCCGCGTGCCCCCATTCGCCAGGAATTTCGTGATGCCTACTTGCGCAACACCATTCAGGTATTTGGTCAACGGATGAAAATGCGCCTCCTACCTAAGATATCCGCTTCCTTTCCCATCCGCGAAAACCAAGTGTTGTTCTTCAACTACAACCACTCCATGATTTTACCCCATCCCAGTTGGGTGTATCAGGGATTAAATCCCCTCTACCAAGATCGTTCGGTTTTATCGCGCGTGGGCAATCCCGACCTGAATCCGGAAGTCGATATTTCATACGAATTGGGGGTTCGTTCACAGTTAGGAACCCGCGATGCCCTCACGGTTTCGGCCTATTGGAAGGATAAATACGATTTCATTACCGCAGCCTCCGTCCAGATTAAGGATTTCACCGGTCGTGAGGTCACACGCACCATCCGCATCAATTCCGACTATGCACGGGTTCGGGGCATGGAGGTTACTTATTTACGCCGTATTGGTCAATGGTTTAGCGGACAGGCCTCAGCCAGCTATATGGCCGCAACAGGCCAAAGTTCATCCGCCAGTGAGGCACTCGGTCAGATTCTTAATTCGGGAAATCGGGAAGACACACGCGAAACGTATTTGGCTTGGGATAGTCCGTTCGACTTGAAAGGCAATATCACCTTCACCCGGAATTTGGGAAAGTCCACCACTCGGTGGAAAGCATTTGATCGAATTTCTTTGTATGTGGAGGGCGTTTGGAGGACAGGTCGTCGGTATACGCCCTTTATCTATCAGGGCATCGAACCCGTTACGGGTCGACCAATCTACGAGCGCGATCCGGATCCACAAGCGCTTTGGTCGGGACTTGGTGAAAGCCTCACCTGGGTCGATGTGAACCTGAGGAAATGGTGGATGCTTGGAAAAAGAAGCCGTTTGGAATTCACGTGCCAGATCACGAATTTATTCAATCAGAAAAACACGCTGATACCCAACCCCGTTACTGGGCGGGCCTGGGAAGTGGGTGATGCAGTGCCTTCTTCCTGGCGCGATCCGGCCTACCTCGATCCCCGCGATTTTCGTTCGGGCAATACGCCGCCCGACAATCCGGCACGCTTCATGCCCCTGCGCCATGTCATGTTCGGGGCCGGGCTTCGTTTCTAAGATGGCAGGCTACCTATTTTTTTGCAATCAAGGGACGTTGATGAAATCGTAAAGTTTAGTAAATTTGAATAAATCTTGCGTCAATGCCGAAAATCTTTGAATACCTTGGTATCCTGATTTATTTCTATTCAAATGAGCATGAACCAATTCATGTCCATGCAAAATATAACGGATTTGAGAGTAAGGCGGAATTCTACATTATTGAAGGAAAGATTGTTGAAATTAAAATTAAGCCAGTCAAAGGTTTAATTCCATTAACGGGAAGTACGCTGAGGGACTTTGAAGAATTCCTTGAGAAATTTTCATATAAAATAGTCGAAAAATGGATTGACTATTTTGTCTACCACAAGAATATTGAGTTTGAAAAAATCACAAAACGTATTAAATGAAGATAGTAGAAGAATTTAATAGAGGTTATTCAGATTTGATAGAAATCAAGTCGGCGTTATATATTGGCGATTATGCAATCCGAATCGTTTTTAATGATGGAGTAAAAAGGCTAGTTGATTTTAAATCATTTCTCGAAAATTCATATCATCCATCGATTCGAAAATACTTAGACGAGAACAAGTTCAAAGAATTTGAAATAGTTGATGGGAATTTGAATTGGAACGATTACGATTTGATATTCCCCGTATATGATCTATACTTGGGGAAAATTGAGAAAAAAGATTGATGTTAAGTTATCAGTCTTTTTACTTCCACCTTCGATACAATTCCCAGGCCACCACGCCCCCACAGACGGATACATTCAGGGAATGTTTGGTGCCTCCCTGAGGAATGTGGACTGAGCCAACGCATAGCTGCAGCATTTCTGGCGACACCCCTTCGACTTCATTACCCAAAATCAGCGTCAAAGGCTGCCCAAATGCCCAAGTCCATTGGTCCAAGCCGACACTCTCGTTCGTCATCTCTACCGCCACCAAGACATGACCTTTTTGTTTCAATTGGTTGGCGAAGGCCAGAGGATCCGGGTGGTGTTCCCATGTTACCGTATCTTCAGCGCCCAAAGCCGAACGGTGGATTTCGCGGTGGGGTGGACTACCCGTGATGCCGGTGAGGTAGATCGTTGACAAGCAAAACGCATCGGCCGTTCGAAAAATCGACCCCACATTGTGCATGCTGCGTACATTTTCGAGCAGCAGGCTGACCGGCAATTTTTCGCTATTTTTGAAATCCAGAGGCGATAAACGGTTCAGTTCGGGAGCGGTCAACTGGCGCATGCAATAAAACTGATTTCATCCATGAAAGAAAAGGCTGGGACAGGGTCCAAAGAAACGCCATTAATGCAACAGTACAACCAGTTGAAGGCACAACACCCTGGGGCTTTGCTGCTTTTTCGGGTGGGTGATTTCTATGAGACCTTCGGAGAAGATGCCATCAAGACCTCCTCCATACTCGGTATTGTACTCACCCGTCGTTCCAATGGAGCCGCTGCCGACATGGAATTGGCTGGTTTTCCCCATCATTCCTTGGAGACCTATTTGCCACGTTTGGTGAAAGCCGGTCAACGCGTGGCCGTATGCGAACAAATGGAAGACCCCAAGGCCACCAAAACCATCGTGAAACGGGAAGTAACAGAGCTCCTGACTCCGGGTGTGGTGTTCAGCGACAAAATACTCGACCAGCGAAGCAACAATTACCTGGCTTGTGTGCACAGCGATCAGGGTCGCAGTGGAATCGCCTTGGTGGATGTAAGCACGGGTGCCTTTTACCTGGCGGAGGGAAACCACAGCGACATGATCCGTTTGTTGGTCGATCATCAACCCACTGAATTTTTAATACCACGCGCGCAGCGCAACGAGCCGCCACCTCCAGGCCTGGCCAAAGTAGCCACGCAACCCATCGAAGACTGGGTTTTTGCTGGCGATTATGGGCGCGATCTACTTCAACGGCATTTTCAGACCCCTAGCCTCAAGGGATTCGGGGTCGATGAGCTTGGATTGGGTATTGTGGCGGCGGGGGCCATCATGCATTACCTCACGGAGGTGCATAAATCGCGTTTGGCACACATCACCCGACTCAGTCGGATCGACGCAGAGCAATTTGTGTGGATGGATCGGTTCACCGTTCGAAACCTGGAATTGGTGGATGCTTCGCATACCGGTGGAACCTCATTATTTCAGGTCATTGATCGCGCCACGACACCCATGGGTGCCCGGTTGTTGCGGCGGTGGCTTCTTTTTCCATTGAGTGATCTCAGCCGCATTCGAACGCGTCAGCAGCTCGTTTCGGCTTTGGTGAACCAAACCCTTCGACGCAACGAACTCGCTTCATATTTGGGTAGGCTGGGTGATTTCGAACGTATTTTATCGCGTCTGGCCACCTACAGGGTACAGCCACGAGAGCTCCTTCACCTGAAAAGCGTACTTCAGGAAATAGAACCGATTCGGTTGTGTATGCAAAAAGCAGCCGAAGATGAACGGCTCGATACCGATTGGATTGCCTCGCTGCCATTCGACCCGGGTGTGTGGTCCTTGATCGATGCGTTTGTTTCGCCCGATGCACCCGCACTATCGACCAAACCCGGTATCATCGGAGAAGGGGTTGATGCCGAACTCGACCACTTGCGCTCCTTGTCGACCGGGGCTAAGGGATTCATGCAGCAAATGGTGGACCGCGAAATCCAGCAAACCGGCATCAGTTCCCTTAAAATCAGCTTCAACCAGGTCTTTGGCTTCTATTTGGAGGTTACCCATGCCCACCGCGATAAAGTGCCGGCCGGGTGGATCCGCAAGCAAACACTGGTGAACGCTGAACGCTACATCACCCCCGAATTGAAAGAATTTGAGGATCAATACATGCATGCCGAGGAGTCGATTGCCGCCATTGAGGCAAGGCTCTACCGCAGCCTTTTGGATCAATTACAGCCCCACATTGGATTGTTGCAGACCATGGCCGCTTGGTTGGCCCGTTGCGATGCTTTGTTGGCGTTGGCCATGAAAGCGGTGGAGGCCGGTTATGCCTGCCCCGATTTGGACGATTCACTCGTCTTGGACATCAAGGGCGGCCGACATCCTGTGATCGAAACCTTGTTGCCCCCTGGTGAGCCGTATGTGCCCCATGATATGGTCCTGTATTGTTCGGATCAGCAGATGATGATGATTACAGGGCCCAATATGTCGGGCAAAAGCGCGCTCCTGCGTCAGACGGCCTTGCTGGTGATCATGGCCCAGATGGGGGGCTATGTGCCGGCGCAAGCGGCTCGGGTGGGCTTGTTCGATAAAATTTTCACCCGGGTGGGCGCATCGGATAATTTATCGGCCGGTGAATCGACTTTCATGGTTGAAATGCTGGAAACAGCATCCATTTTAAACAATGTTTCGGCGCGTTCGCTGATTTTGTTGGATGAGATTGGTCGGGGAACGAGTACCTACGACGGTATTTCCATAGCATGGTCGATTGCAGAGTACCTGCATGAACATCCATCCATACATCCCCGAACTTTGTTTGCTACCCATTACCATGAACTCAACGACATGGCCGATCGATTCGACCGAATTCACAATTACCATGTGGCAATTGCCCAGCAAGATGGACGCTTGATTTTCACGCGCAAGCTCCTGCCTGGAGGCAGTGAGCACAGTTTTGGACTCCATGTAGCGCGCATGGCCGGTGTTCCCCAGACCGTATTGCGTAGGGCCGACGAGCTTTTACGTCAGCTGGAAGAAGAACGACCAGACCGACAAAAGCGCATGAAGAAGCGTTTAGGTACAGCCCATCAGTTGGGCCTGTTTACCCCATCCGATCCCATTTGGGAGGAAGTTAAGCGGATGCTCCGAGCCACCGATGTTGAACGGACCACCCCCGTTGAAGCGTTGTTTGTGCTGCACGAAATCAAACGCCGGGTGGAGGCCGCTTCCTGATTCGATTCGCTATTTTTGCAGCATATTCGGTCGGCGTTTTTTTTAAACTTAAATCATGCTACAAACCGCAGAACGATCCTCTGCCCTCGATGCTTCGGAAAATCCCATTTTTCAAAGGCACCTGATCGCCTATCAAACAGCAGCGCTTTCGATAAGCGGCCGCGTATTGGAATTGGGATTAGGTGAGGGTTATGGAATGGAATTGTTGTCGCCCTTGTGTGCCGAATATGTTGGCATGGATAAATTCTTGGATCCAGCGCGCCCAGTGGCCAAGCATGTTCGTTTGGTTCGGGCAGATCTTCCGCCCATTCCCGATACACCCGATAACTCTTTTGATTGCGTGGTGACGTTCCAGGTCATCGAACACATTGAAGCAGACCTTGATTTTTTGCGCGAAATATATCGGGTTCTGCGTCCAGGAGGTGTGCTCATGCTCACAACACCCAACCGACTGATGTCGCTCAGCCGGAATCCTTGGCACGTTCGTGAATATACGCCGGTTGACATGCAAGCGATTTTGGAGCGGGTTTTTGGACGAGAGGGCACCGAGCTTCGGGGGATTTTTGGGAATGAAAAGGTGATGGACTACTACCAAAAAAATAGGGCGTCTGTGCGCAAGTTTACCCGTTTCGATGTGTTCGACCTCCAACATCGTTTACCGCGAAAATGGCTGCAAATCCCCTACGATTTGGCCAATCGAGCCAACCGAATGATGCTGCGCCGGTCGAATACAGGCTTGGTACATGATATTGCGGCTTCCGACTATTTCGTGGCACCGCTGGCCAACAATTGCCTCGATTATTTTGCGATTTGTACCAAATCAACATCAGGATCTTAAACTTTTCTCCGCTTTCATTGTCTTGTAAAGTTGCTGGTTGCATAAAAACGTACAAAAAATGAAAAGGAAATCAACGACCCTAGTTTTAGGGATTTTTTTGGGCCTGATGCAGTCGTTTGCCCTATATGGTCAGTCCAAGCAACTACCAGCAGCAATCGAGTCTACGGCATCACCCATTCGTTGCTTCAGTACGGAGATGGAGGAATGGAACCTGCAAACAGGCAGAATTACGGAAACCAGGGCGCAGTTCGAAGATTGGTTGGCACAGGCCATTGCACGCAACGAACAAGAGCCGCAAGCGGAGCAATCGGTTTATACCTTACCCATTGTGTTTCATGTGGTGTACAGAACGGCCACAGAAAACATATCGACTGCTCAGATCTTATCTCAGTTGCAGATTCTGAACGAGGATTTTGCTCGTTTAAATGCCGATACGATCAATACACCAGCCGGATTTCGTCCGGTTGCAGCCAACACAGGTATTCAATTTTGTTTGGCCACCCGCGACCCTCAAGGCAATTCCACAACAGGCATTGTTCGCTATTCCTACCCTTCAGGCACCAATTTTACCACTTCTTATGTGGATGGTTCCATCAAGCCGGCAACCATTTGGAATCCAGAACAGTATTTTAACTTTTGGATTGTACCCCTTTCAGGCAGCATTTTGGGGTATGCGCAATT
>VGGT01000024.1 GCA_016868485.1 Bacteroidota bacterium | reverse complement strand
AAGCGCGTGCAGGCTCCTTGCGCACCGCTCATGGCACAATTCCTACCCCGATGTTTATGCCTGTCGGTACGCAGGCCACGGTGAAAGCTGTGCGCCAAGAATCACTGCGAGATGAGGTCGGCGCACGCATTATTTTGGGCAATACCTACCACCTCTACCTGCGTCCAGGCCGGGCGATGTTGGAATCGGCTGGTGGGTTACACGCCTTTATGGGATGGGACAGACCCATCCTCACCGACAGCGGGGGCTATCAGGTATTTTCCTTGGCCGATCGAAGAAAAATTCGGGAGGAAGGGGTAACGTTCGCCAGTCATATAGATGGTAGTCGGCACGTCTTTAGCCCAGAATCGGTGGTCGATGCCCAACGCAGCATTGGGGCCGATATCTGCATGGCATTTGATGAATGCCCGCCCTACCCTTGCGAAGAATCCTACTTGGTGCAGTCGATGCACAGGACCCACCGCTGGCTGGACCGCTGCTTGGCGCGGTGGGACGAAACTGAAGCCTTATATGGATATCCTCAGGCCTTATTTCCGATCGTTCAAGGCGGAACTATTGCGCGATTAAGGGAGGAGTCGGCCCGCTATATCGTGGAGCGAAGACCCTGTGAAGGTTACGCGATTGGTGGCTTGAGTGTGGGTGAACCGACTGACATGATGTACGATATGTGCAGCCGCGTGTGCTCCATACTGCCAACCCATAAGCCCCGCTACCTCATGGGTGTAGGCACGCCCGTCAATTTATTGGAAAATATAGCCTTAGGGGTCGATCTATTTGACTGTGTGATGCCCACGCGCAATGCCCGAAACGGCATGCTCTTTACATGGAACGGGGTCATCAATCTGAAAAATGCTCGTTGGCGCGGCAATTTCGACCGCATCGACGCTGAATCTGCCCTACCATCTGACCGGAATTACAGCTTGGCCTATATGGCTCATTTATTCCAGGCAGGAGAAATGCTGGGACCCCAACTCGCCAGTTTACACAATCTTCATTTCTACATCGACTTGGTGGGCCAAGCACGTGCACATATTCTCGACGGCACCTTCGCCGCTTGGAAACGAGGCATCATCCCCCAACTCGAAAGAAGATTATAATGGCGTTTGATTCGTATTACTCAGGACGGCAAATTTCGCCGTTTTCGAGAAAGGACAAATGGGCATCGACCATTCTCAAAATTTCGGAAACCGAACGAACCAGCAGGAAATTATTGACCAATTGAAACTGAACGATGCCCTTCATATCAATGAAAAACAAACCCCGATAGGCAATCATTGGGCCAGAGGCGGAAAGCCCTCCATCTGTTTCAACCTGATAATCGCCTGCCAGGACACCATACATTTTGCTGATTACCTTACTGCTGTCGGATACCAAAGGATAAGTGACTCCTTTTATTCCACCCGCTGAAGCCTCCATGGTTAACCACACCTTGTGCGCGTCCTCGGTATCGGTCGAGCAGGCTACAACGGCAACATTTCGTTGCTCAAACTCAACAAGCCTTTTTTGGAATGCATGCATTTCTATGGGGCATACCGAACTAAAGTCCTTCGGGTAAAAGAAAAGAATCACGTGCTTTTGATCGATGTATTGATCCATGCTGAAGGAGTCAACAACATCGCCTCCACCAACAACCGCTTTGGCACGAAACGAGGGCGCCTTGCGGCCAACTAAAATAGACATATGATATTTTTTAAACGTTATTCACTTTTGGGCAGCGGAAATAAAACTGTATACCTTAATCATAACAGCATGCAATAAACAATAAGAGCGAACAAAAGTTTTGCGTATCTTTGCAACTTAATTTTTTAACCCAATGAATACAGGTACAGTAAAATTTTTCAATGAAACCAAAGGTTACGGCTTCATCAAGTGCGATGAAAGTGGAACCGAGTACTTCGTTCACGCTACTGGTGTGATCGACCGAATCCGCGAGAATGATCGGGTGTCTTTTTCCCTTAAAGAGGGCAAAAAAGGCATGAACGCGGTGGATGTGAAAATAAGCGCAGAGTAATCTTCGATATCGTTCACGCATTCTAGCCCCTCAATGAGGGGCTTTTTTTTGACCGCACGCAACGAAGAAAATGTTCTACTTCGCGACAAATGTATCCATATGTCTTTGCTTCTTCTCGGGGTATATATCTGAGATGGTGACCATAATACCCGTTTCTTCAACCGATCCGAAGGCTTCGTTGATGGCCGTTCCAAAGGTTCGCATGCTCGACGATAAGTTCATGTAGGAGTTGATGAGCGGTGGGATATTCTCTCCAAGGCTACGCAAAAGACGGTTGAGCAGCTGGTACGCCTCTTTGTAATCGGTTTCCCATGCTGTGGACCCATCCGAAAGACCGCTGAGTTGTTGGTAGATTTCATCTTTCGGCCACACCAACTTATCGCGATCCGGAAAAAAATGTCTCAGAAAAGACAACAAAATATCTCGTGCTTTGGGGTCAAAATGCGTGAACATGGTGACCTTTCCAAACAAATAGCGCAACTGCGGGCGGGTAACAAACAAAGCCCCAAGCCCATCCCAAAGATTGTCGAGCGAGAAGATTGATGCTTTACCACCCCTTCCGGGCTGGTAATTGGGCTGCACAAAAGACCGACCCAACTCTAAAGTATGGGGCAAGTAATCGTGCAAAAATTCCTCGCTAAACGCGAATAGTGTCGAAGTCGACAAACTGGTAGTGCCCGCATCTGATTCGAGCGCCTCAGCACCCATCCTCAGGCGATAACCCGCCACTATTTCCGCATCCTCCGGATCCCAGACAATAAGCTGCTCATAGGCTTGTGGGCCCAGATCATATGCATCCAAATCCAATTCCTTTCCCGTTCCACCCCCCGCATCACGGAAACTCATTTCGCGTAGACGACCTACCTCTGTGAGCAAGGCGGGGCACTGCGGACCCCGAAAGAGGTATATTTCTCGACCGGCTTTATGGGTTCGGCGAAGCAGTAACGCGCGAGAAAGGTCGCCGGAGAGCGCTTCCAGGCTCGGCCGATCGATGAGTGACTGTTCGGATTTACTGCTCATGGGTACCGTGTAGGAGATTCGGATGTCTTTCGTAGATCAATTGTTCGATTTGGTGTGCCCATACCAAAGGATGCTGACCATCATTGAAGCGCTGCCATGGAATGGGTTGATGAAAAAAAATGGTGATCTCTTTATTCTTGAGACGAAACATCTCATCGGCCAAAAGAAACATTTCTACGTTCGCCTTGATTCCCAATCGCTTGCGCCAACGGGCCAACCGCAAGAATCTATTCGAAGAAATACCGCCGATGCTCACGGGAACGACATCCATTTTCAACCGTTTAGACAACTGAATAAAAGTCTTTTTCCAAGGCAAATCACGGATTCCGTCCTGATAGGGTCGTGAAACATAGCCGGAGGGGAATATCAATAAGGAATGATTGGTGCCCACTGCCGCTTCTACTTCTGCGTTGAATTGACGCGACTGCCGGCCAAAGGAATTTACTTGGATCATCCAAGGACGGAGTGGATTGAGGTGGATAAGCAAATCGTTGGACAGCGATTTAAAGCCAATTCCTTTCTGATTCAAGTGTTGCATCAGCATCAACCCATCCGGACCACCTAAAGGATGGTTGGCCACATAGATACACCGTGCAGGATATTCGAAATCGTCGGAAATTATTTTTGATCGCACGCCCAGGCGATTTAATGAGGCATCCACAAACTCCCCTGGCGTATCATGCGCATGTTGGTTCAAGAATTCATTTAATTCATCTTCATGCAAAACCTGTTTGATCCACCTGAGCACGAATCTGGGCAGCAAACGGTACAAAGCCGGATTTCGACTTTTAATAATGCCGGCTGTATCTATGAATCTTTGTTCATTCATGTGCCCCAAAAATAAAGGGAATCACGCCCCGTGCCATTAAGCGCGAAAGGAAATCCCTCCAAATAAATAGAGCATTAAAACCCTGCTATAGCGCATGCTTTGTGGCGATAACAAGATCAAGGGGGTTGTGACGGCAACAATATATACCCATAATTCTGGGTCATCAAGAACAACAGAGGTAATCACACCCGAAACAACTGAGATGGCAACCCCAAAGGCATAACTGATGTACATGGCACCCCAAAAGAATCCCGGTTCTACTTCGAAGTGCAATCCACACACCGCACAATCTTCATGCATATCGTAGGCCCTGAACCAATTCCAGACCGGGTATTTGAACATATATCCGGTACGGCACTGTGGACAAAGGCACTTTCCTGCGGCCAACCATGGGCTTGGCGTATGCGTGGGCCGCGGTGTATTCATAGGACTATGTGTATTTGTGGTCGACGAGGTGTTTGTGGGCTGCGGTTTATGCGTTGGGCTCGGTATGTTTGTGGGCGACGAGGTGTTTGTAAGCGACGAGGTGTTTGTGGGCTAGGGCTTGGGGGAATGGTTCATATCCTACTTGAACTAGGCATTTTCCCTGCGTTTTCGGTAGATATAGACTGCGGAGATGGAACCGACGGCAATAAAAGGCATCGACAACAGATACAGAATTCCTGAATTAAGTCCTTTTCCTAATCCCTTTCCACCATCCTTTTGATTGGCTTCTACGGTGGTCTTACACATCGGGCACTGTGCCAAAGAATCGAAGTTGCTACCGGTCAGTAACAAAATCAATAACATTACATGGGGAATGATCTTCAAGAGTTTATTCATATCAAAAAGGATAATAGGGAGAGATCATGAGGTAGACCACTACGCCCGTGGTGGTAACGTACAGCCAAATCGGCATCGACCAACGCGTGATGCGCTTGTGGGCTTCGATTTGTCCGGTCAAACCCCGATAAAACGACAACAAAACCAAGGGTAAAACCACGGCTGCGAGAATGATGTGGCTGATGAGAATGGTCAAATAATAAGGCCTTAATGGATTATCGATTGGGAAACGGGTTTCAACGCCGAAGGCATGGAAAATGACATATGAAACAAGAAATAGGCTAGACAAACAAAAAGCAATGATATTGAGGCGTTTGTGCCAGTCAATTCGTCGCGCACGGATCATCCACCAACTGACCGACAACAGGATGGTACAGGTTCCATTAATCCACGCGTTGAGTGCCGGAAGTTTTTGTACCAATACGGGTACCTCATCATTCTTGGGTAAATTAAACAACACGACAACGGCTACCAAAACGAGTGCGGAAACCGTATAGATCAACCTTGATGCTTGTTTTTCGTTCATCTTAATGCTTGTTTTTGTTCACCTTGATGCTTGTTTTTCGTTCATCTTGATGCTTGTTTTTGTTTACCTTGATGCTTGTTTTTCGTTCATGGGTTTGGATAATGAACAAAAAATCAACGCTTTCGTTTGGGTGCAGTATTGGCATATTCTGCAATCAGTGTCCGAACATCTTCCATCAAGCGATCAGTTTCTTTCCGGAGAATGGTACGGTAGAAGCCGCGGGCTCTGTGTTGTTTGTCAAACAAAATAGTGATTTCTTCTTGTTGAGACTGAGGGAACATGCTCTGCCAATCGGATCTGTAAATGGCCACTTGCCGGTAGAGCGAATCGGATAAGCGCGACTGGCCCAAAGCATGCTCGATGCTTCGCAACTCAGATGGCGGATTTTGTGGCGGTACCTCCCCATCTTTGGGGTGTATCTGCATCATCCACACCAAAGGATTTTCACTGAACACATCCCCCACTCTTCTCAATTGATCGTATCTCAGACGCGTTGTATTGGAGTCGCCCTCCGGAAAAAAGCTAACCACCAGCACCCTGTTGGGCTGTCGATCTGCCACACGGATGAGTGATGCGATGCTGTGGTACAAGGTATCTTCTTGTCCGCCGGCCACGGCCACAGGCATAGAATAACGAGGACCGAATACAGGAAGCTTGTGGTATTTGTTTTCTGCCGAATTGACGTAGGCTAAATAGATAACCACTGGCAAGCCCAGCATCAAAAAGAGCAGTAGCAGCTGTCGCGCCCTGCGGTTCATCATTCTCCGCCTAACATCAGCCAATAGTTACTCTCGTAAATGAGCGCAGCAATGACCCAAGCTATAAAAACAATCGGCAACAAAATACTGTAGATGAGATTGATGCGTTCGAATTTAAGGTGCATGAAATAGGCAACAATATAGAAAGCCTTCAAGATGGTGAGCACCAAATAGAGTCCAACCTTAAAAGGTTTGGGCATCACCGACTCAGGTATGGCCAATGCTACCACAAACTCGATGGCAGTGATACCGGCAAGCACCCAAAATACACGCCAAATGTCTTTAACTTTAAATTCTGATGTATGTTCTTGCGACATGAAGATGATTTTAGAAAGCTATTAAATGAGGTAGAACAAGGTGAAAACGAAAACCCATACCAAATCCACAAAGTGCCAGTATAAACCAACTTTCTCTATGGTTTCGTAGGTTCCTCTTCTATCGAAAACACCAGTAGCGGTCATGATGGTGATGATAATATTGATGACAACCCCACTAAATACGTGAAATCCATGAAAACCCGTGATGGTGAAGAACAAATTGGTGAAATTGACCATACCCGGTGTGCCGTCAGCGTTCTGGAACGGATTACTGCCCCACCATGCACCATCGTGGTGGAGGTGTGTCCATTCCCACGCCTGGCAACCCAGGAACATGAGACCCCCAATAATGGTATAAATCATCCATTTAACGACCTCTTTGCGTGCCCCACGGTGGCCTGCTTCTACCGCAAGTACCATGGTAACAGAACTGGCTATGAGAATAAAGGTCATAATACCCACAAACACCAACGGAAACTTGCCGTGTATCAGAGGAATTGCAGAAAAAACTTCATCGGGTAGCGGCCAACTCGCCGCACTGAACCTAAGCGCTGCATAAGCCAACAGCAGAGCCGAGAAAGTAAATGCGTCTGATAATAGGAAAAACCACATCATGAGTTTTCCGTAACTCGCTCCGAAGGGCTCTACCCCGCCACCCCACAAGCGGGCGGTGGAATTGGATTCAGAAGAAATGGTTTGGGCTGCGGACATGCGACAATTTTAAAAAACCAATTGGAAAAAAACGTACAAGTAAATCCAAAGCACACCCAAAAAATGCCAATATAGCGTGCCAAGACGGATTGCAAGCATATTCTTTGAGTGAACCTTGTATTGAAAAACCTGCGCAAATATAACGAAGAGAACGATTACTGCGCTCAGCATATGGAGTCCATGTAGCCCGGTGATGACATATAAGAAGGAGGAAGATGGATTGCCCACGAGATACAAACCAACACCGACCATCTGCTTAAATGCCAGCCATTGAGACAACAAGAAAAGAGTGCCCAGCAACAATGTTGTTGCCAAACCCATTTTAAGTTGCCCGAGTTCATCGCGTCGGGCCCTACCGACCGACCATTGGAGGCTTATGCTGCTGAACAATACGAAAGCGGTCGACCACCAAAATGCAGAGGGAAGTACATACTCCAGCCAATTTCCATCGGCCCGGCGCACAATGACGGCTGAGGTAAGCCCCGCGAAAATCATAAACACGCTAACCATAAACGCCCAAAGGAGAAATTCCTTCGGATGTAGTTTATTTTTCTTTCGCGCAGGGGAGGAGGTAGCGCCTGGCAGTGTTGCATCCATATTCTATAATTTAAAAAGCCAATGACCCAATTGCATAACTGGCAAATAAACAAAACTTGCCAGCATGAGTTTTCTCGCTTGCAACAATTGCTGCTGTTGAACCAGCTTCCAACAGGGATAAAGAAATGCGCCCGCCATAATCACCGAAAGAACGGCGAAACCGTAGGGCGTATACCCCAGGAGCGCTGGAGCTATTCCAACAGGAATTAAAAAAAGCGTGATGAATAATATGTAGCGAGCCACAAAAATACCCGGGTCTCCCCCACCCGGAAGTAGTCGAAATCCGCCCCGCGCATAGTCTTCATGAAGCACCCAAGCAATCGACCAAAAATGAGGGAATTGCCAAATGAACTGAACCAAAAATAAGATTCCTGCCTCAAAATTGAGGTGTCCGTTGAAGGCGGAATAGCCTATGAGCACCGGCAATGCACCCGGAAAAGCACCAATAAACACAGCTACAGGACTCACCCGCTTCATAGGCGTGTATACAAAACCATAACTTAACATGGCCATAATCGATAAAATCGTGGTGAGCACATGCGTGAAATAATCAATGAGTCCAATTCCAATGACTGCAGCCAGAAACGCAACCAGGACTGCTTCGCTCGTTTTCATTCGCCCATCCGGCATCGGTCGCTTCCGGGTTCGGTGCATCAGCCGATCACTTTCCCGCTCTAAAATTTGGTTGATTCCGTTGGATGCACCGACAATCAAGAATCCACCTAAAGTCAGACCCATTAACGTAGATCCATTCCAATCGGCTCCAGAGGCAATTAAATAGCCCAATGCAGAACTGAATACCACCAAACTAGCCAACCGAAGCTTTAAGAACTGGGCGTAATCGTGCAACTTATCCATGGAGATGAGATGGAATGGAATCTGATGCGCCGTCATCTGTATCGGGGGGATCCGTGACCGTCTTGAGTAATTGGGTATAGGTTCGCTCTAACCTGATGGCGAGCGCCATGGTGAAAGAAAATGAAAGTGAACCCAATAAGATGTGCAACGCACGGGGTACAGCAGGGAGACCAAGACGCGAGAGTAGTCCACCCGTGAGTACCTGTAAGCCCAACAACATCAAAACAACAAAGGACATCGATCGAATCACACCAGGCCCCAAATTCCGGTCGATGGAGTAACACAGGTAAATGGTAGCCATTAATACAACCATCCAGAAATTGCGGTGCCATTCATATGCAGATCCCAAGGAACGGAAAAGCACGGTGGAGTTCAGTCTGGCAGATTCATTCAGCCGAATCCATTCATCGACTTGCTCACGCACCTGTGTCCCAAGAACAATCTGAATCAACATCAAAATCAATACAGACCAGGCTTGCCAGCGCAAGGAAAAAAGAGTTGAAGACACCCCTTGATGTTGAAATTGCTCTGAGGGAGACTTTTCGGGCAGCGCAGAATAACGTGCCTTTAGGATCAGTGCCACAACGGCCAAAGCCAACACAAAATGAAGGGTAACAACGCCATGCCGCAGATGGGTCATGACCACCCAGGCACCAACGCCACCTTGTATCACCACAAGCAGGAATGCCAAAAAAGACCAAACCGCTACAGACTGTTTTTTACTTCTAAAAAAACGAATTGCGATGATCATGTGGAAAAGCACAGCCACCCCAGTGAGGGCCCCCAGCAATCTGTTCAGATATTCTGTCCAGGTTTTAACCGCATTGAACCGAGTGTCTGCATAACCCCGGTCGGCGTAAATACGCTGATAATCTGCTGGCAAATCAATCTCTTGCAAGGGAGGGATCCAAAGACCGAAGCAGCGAGGCCAATCGGGACAACCCATCCCAGAGCCAGAGCTCCTCACAATTCCACCTGCCAAAATCAATAAACCGAGCAACACCAAGACTATGGTGTTCGACCGAATGAAAATCGGAAATTCTTCAAGGTTAGAGCGCCGATCGGATGGTTGGCTCATACCGAATCAGGAATTACTAGGCTTTTCTGAGACCCAGCGCTTGCAGCAAGCGACTAAACAACATAGACTCTGAAGCCACTGCCTCTTTAGAGGCATGCTGTGGAACGGGCTGAGCAGTGGGTTTGCGTAACTCCTCAGGAAGATCATCGTCCTTCACCGTTTGTGGTATGAAATCCTCAACGGCACCGGGACGGCTATAATCATACGGCCAGCGGTGTACATGGGGAATCTCTCCGGGCCAATTGCCATGCAGATGTTCAACGGGTGCGGTCCACTCAATGGTATTTGAATTCCAAGGATTCATCGGGGCCTTTTTGCCCATCCGCATGCTGCTGAAGAAATTCCAAATGAAAATCAATTGGGCCGCACTACCCAGAATTGCCGAAATGGAGATGAATCGATTGAGATCCATCCATTCAGCCATATACTCGAAGCCCGTGAAATTGTAATAACGACGAGGAACCCCATCAATCCCCATAAAGTGCATCGGGAAAAACACCATATAGACAGCTGCAAAAGTCAACCAAAAGTGTAGGTAACCCAATTTCTCATTCATCATTCGGCCAAACATACGGGGATACCAGTGGTATACACCAGCCAACATTCCAAAGAGTGAGGCAGAACCCATCACCAAATGGAAGTGCGCCACCACAAAATAAGTATCATGCAAATTGATATCCAAAGCGGCATTTCCGAGGTAAATTCCAGTGAGTCCTCCCGAAATAAACAACGAAACCAACCCAATCGCAAACAACATACCTGGGGTAAATCGAATATTACCCTTCCAAAGCGTTGCCAGATAGTTGAACGTTTTGACCGCAGAAGGAACGGCAATGACCAATGTGAGGATCATGAAGACATTGCCCAAGAATGGATTCATTCCTGTTACAAACATATGGTGACCCCAAACGATAAACGACAAGAAAGAAATGCCCAAAAGAGAACCGACCATAGCGCGATAACCAAAAATAGGTTTGCGGGCATTGGTGGCGATTACCTCAGAAGTAATGCCCAAGGCTGGCATGAGCACGATATATACCTCGGGGTGTCCAAGAAACCAGAAAAGGTGCTGGAACAAGATGGGGGATCCACCCGTTCGGTTGAGCGTTTCACCCGCAATAAAAATCTCACTCAGATAGAAGCTGGTGCCAAAACTGCGGTCAAAAATCAACAGAACCGCTGCCGAAAGCAACACGGGAAACGAGAGAACGCCCAATATTGCCGTAGTGAAAAAGGACCACACAGTAAGCGGCATACGGGTCATGGTCATGCCGGATGTGCGCAAGTTGAGTATCGTAGTGATGTAGTTCAGCGCGGCCATCAAAGAGGATGCGATAAACAATGTCATGCTGATCAGCCACAATGTCATGCCTAAACCTGAACCTGGCATGGCTTGGGGCAAAGCGGAAAGAGGCGGATAGATCGTCCATCCAGCAGCAGCGGGGCCGCTTTCAATGAAAAGCGAGAGCAGCATAATGACGGTCGACAAGAAAAAGATCCAATAACTCAACATATTCAGAAAAGGCGATGCCATATCGCGCGCGCCAATCTGTAGCGGAATTAAAAGATTTGAGAATGTGCCACTTAAGCCAGCGGTGAGCACGAAAAACACCATAATTGTGCCGTGCATCGTAACCAAAGCGAGGTAAAAACCGGGGTCCAATCGACCGCCCTTGGCCCAATCGCCTAGAATGGACTCCAACCAAGGAAAGGTGTCCTCAGGCCATCCCAATTGGAGGCGAAATAAAAGAGAAAGCACTGCGGCCACTACCGCCATAAACATGCCCGTAAGCAAGTACTGCTTCGCAATCATTTTATGATCCTGCGAAAAGATGTACTTGGTGATGAAGGTTTCCTTGTGGTGACCGTGGTCGTGCCCGTGGTCGTGTCCGTGGGCCGTTGATGCAGAAGGGTTGCTGTGCGACATGATACGAGGTTGACTGTTTTAAGGTAACAATATGGAAGCGGTTTGTGTTTCAGGCTTTTTAAAATAAGTTCGTTGTTTGGCCAGCCATTGGTCATATTCCTTGCGCGTCACCACAACGAACTTCATCTGCATATTAAAATGTGCTGCACCACAAATCTTATTGCAGGCAAGAACATAATTGAAATTATAGTTATTGATTTTTTCCCGCATCTCTTCAGTCGTGATGGTTGGGGTAAATACGAATTGGGTAGGCATGCCCGGAACCACATTCATTTGAACACGGAAATGAGGCAGGTATGCTGAGTGAATCACATCCCTCGCCCTCAATCGAAGTACAACAGGCTCTCCTACAGGTAGATAAACCTCAGGCACCAGAAGATCATCCTGACCTTCCTTACTTTCAGGGTCTATACCCATAGAATTGGTTGCACCAATTAATCGGTAGTCATGTCTTCCCAACACACCATCTGTACCGGGTAGCCTGGCTTGCCAGCCAAACTGATAAGCGAACAACTCGATTTCGTGCGCATCCTCACTAGGTTCGCTTTGGGTGATCTCCCGCCAAACCTTGGTTCCATAGAGCACCAATATGGTCAGTACAATAGCCGGAACCACAGTCCAGGCAAATTCCAATCGATCATTGTGCGCATAGTGCAGCGCCTTACTCTCGGACCCCTTCCTTCTGTAAATCCAAGAATATACGAAAAGCAGGATATGCGTGATGACAAAAACCACAAAGGTGATCCAAAAGGTGATGGCCAGCATTTGGTCGATCACCACTCCATGTTCTGAAGCGGCCACAGGAAGTGTATGGCGCATTAATCGGGCAAATTGCACGGCCACCAAGGCCATTCCCACCACCAAAAACACAACAAATAGACCGGCATTGATCGTATTCCAATTAAACAACCGAATTCCGCGAAGTCTATATTGAGCCGACAATAAGCGCCCTGCAAACAGCAACAAAGCTCCAAATACAATGAGTGCTAAGATCATGAGCGCAGATTCTCCACGGGTTGTGCCACCACCCCCGTTTGCAGAAGCAGCACCTGCTCCACCATCCGCAGCCTTTGGTTTGTTCGCCAAGGCTTTCTCCTCTTCTTTGATGTAGGCCAGAACGGATTTGATCTCTTCGTCCGACCAATCATAGGCGGGCATAGCCGTTTTATTGTATTGATTGTACAAATCGACTGCATATTGATCGCCAGAAGCAATCACAGCAGCAGAATTGCGGATCCACTTCAGCAACCAGGCCTCATCACGGCGTTTATCGACACCACCCAATGCCGGACCAACCATAGGTTGATCAATTTTGTGGCAAGAGGCACAGTTGTTGGCATATAACTCCTGACCCGATGGCTGAGCGAATAGGTCTGAGGGAATGACGCCAGCAGACAAGACGACCAGCACGAGAAAAACAGAACGATAAGTAGGGAAAAGGTACCTCTTCGGTTTCATGCGTTTGGGTTAAATTAATTCAAAAAAAACGGATGTAAAACGCGATGCAAATATACTTCA
>VGGT01000023.1 GCA_016868485.1 Bacteroidota bacterium | reverse complement strand
GTGTGTGGTGGCGTTCTGACCCATTTCAACACGAATCAAATAAGCCCCTTCACGTGCCAATTCGCCGGTTTGGGTGGTGCCATCCCAGTTCAAGGAAAGGCTTCCAGCGCCAGCAAAACCATCAAAAAGAGTGGCTACAGGCTGTCCGAGGATGTTGTAAACCCGCACGTTTAGGCTGCCCGACTGAACCACATTCAGATCAACGCGGGTGCTACCCGAAAAAGGATTCGGGTAAATTTTGTTGAGTGTTACAGAATTGGATTTTACACTGGCTCCAGATACTGGATCGCTTCCGTCGCAGCGTGTGCACTCATTCCAACAATAGGTAACGTAGGCGGTTCCCTCCAACAAATACTGGCGGTTGAAGCCACCGAATCCATCGTCGATTCCGCATGCAGTCAAAGTAGCAGCGCCTTCATTCATCCCCCAAGTATTTCCGTTGACAAATTTAAAAGCCAGGGTTTGACCTAACACGCTATCGGGGAAGGTAATGGCAATTCCCCATATGTTGTTGCCTAAGTTGGTGAGGGTACCTGTGGTGTCACTTGGAGCCCAATATGTCATCGCCGTACCATTCACAGACGCACCTCGAGACGAAAATTCACCTGCAACGCGCACACCGAAAGGAGAAATGGGATCCGTGTAATTGGACATATCAATGCCAAAATAAACGGTGAAATTTTGGGCGTTTGTGGCATAAACAAATGCCATAACCGCCACTACAAGCGTAAAGATTTTTTTCATATTAGAAAGATTTAATTTTTCAGACACGCAAAAATAAAAAATTCTTTTTCACACAACAATTATTTAGAAAAAATTAATCGATTTGAAATTGGTATTTTTCGCCCTTCATATTTTGTCCGCATTTTCGCCCCTAATCTCCGCCTCTAATCTCCGCCATTCTATAGTCTAAGTGTATGTCGACCCAACTGAAAAAAGTGGCCATCCTCACCTCGGGAGGTGATTCGCCCGGAATGAACGCCAGTATCCGCGCTTTGGTGCGCTCTGGAATTTATTACTCCTTAGAAATGTGGGGGGTCGTGCGGGGCTACGACGGCCTCATACAGGGCGACTACCAGCCCATGGACCTCCGGTCGGTGAGTAACATCATCAATCGGGGGGGCACCATCCTAAAATCGGCGCGCTCGGAAGAGTTCAGGACTGAGGCGGGCATGGAAAAGGCCTATCATCAACTCAAACAGCGGGGCATTGAAGCCCTGGTGGTGATCGGGGGCGACGGTTCGTTTCGGGGAGCCTATCATTTCAGTAACCGCTACGACATTCAGGTAATCGGCCTGCCGGGTACGATCGACAACGATTTGAATGGCACTGATTTCACCATCGGCTACGACACAGCCACGAATACGGTGGTCGATTGCATCGACAAAATCCGGGACACGGCCGATGCCCACAATCGTTTGTTTTTCATTGAGGTAATGGGCCGCGACGCCGGTTATATTGCCCTTCATGCGGGCATTGCGGCGGGTTGTGAAGACATTCTCATCCCCGAAACCAAAACAAGTATCGATGACTTGGTAGACAATCTAAAAAAGGGGCGGTCGCGCAACAAGACTTCGGGATTGGTGATTGTGGCGGAAGGCGATGAGGAGGGGGGGGCCTATGAAATTGCGCGCAAGGTTCAGGCGCAATTTGATGGGTATGAGATGAAGGTTACCATTTTAGGCCACATACAAAGAGGGGGTAGTCCGAGTTGCTTCGACCGGGTGTTGGCGAGTCGTTTGGGCGTGGCGGCCATAGAAGGGCTTCTGGAGGGCAAAAACCGAATGATGGCCGGGTTAATCAACAACCAAGTGGTGTTTACACCCCTCACCCAAGCGGCCAAGATTTCTTCATCGCTCGATCACGATCTTTTTCGGATTTCTAAAATTTTATCCATTTAATTGATATATGTTACTTGTTTCAGACAGTGGTTCTACCAAGGCCGACTGGAAATTCGGGAGCCGAGAGGCCGATGTTTGTACCACCAAAGGGTTCAACCCGTTTTTTCATGATGCCGCTTTTGTTTTAGAGGAACTCGCTTCTTCTCCTTTGGCCCGCTTAGCCGATCAAATCACGGAGCTTCGGTTTTTTGGTGCAGGGTGCTCGAGTTTGGACCGCAATGAGCAGATCGCACAGCCCCTCAGGATCTTTTTCCCGAATGCGCATGTTGTGGTGGATCACGACATCCTTGGAGCCGCCATTGCCACCAATTTTGATGACCGGGGCATCACGTGCATTATTGGCACTGGAAGCAATTCATGCTACTACGACGGAACCCGATGGAGTCAGGTGGTGCCCGCCTTGGGCTATTTATTGGGGGATGAGGCCAGCGGGAGTTGGTTGGGCCGCAGATTGCTGGCCGATTATCTCTACCACTTATTGCCCGAATGCCTGGAGCAGGAATTGCATATGAAGGGCCTCACCAAAGAGGGGATCTTTCATTCGGCCTATCACGAGCCTCATGTGAATGTATATTTTGCCTCCATGGCGCGGGTGTTATCGACCCACAGTATGGAGCCTTATGTTCGGCAATTGGTGCGCTCAGGTTTCGAAGAGTTCCTGCGCATCCACATCCTGCGCTATGATCAGGTGCATGAGCTCCCGCTACACTTTGTAGGCTCCATTGCCTTTTATTTCAGAGAAATATTGGAGGAAGTGCTGCTCGGACATCGGCTCATTTGCGGTAAAATTCTGCGCAAGCCCATCCACGAATTGTATCGCTACTACCAAGAAAAGGGATTGTAAGGCCGTACGGTGTGGGAAGGCCACATGGTGTGGCACCCCTTCATGCCGAACTATTTTTGGTCTACCGCTTTCAGTTTCTTCAACTTCTCCTCCATTACGTATTCGTCGCCTTCCACATAGCTGTTGTGGCGATAGGCGATGCGACCTTCGCCATCGATGAGCAAGGAAAATGGGACAGTTTGGAAATTTAAGGCGCGTTTCATGTCCTCATTGGGGTCGAGCAGGACGCGAAACGGCCATTTCACTCCGTTGATATAGGACTTTACCTTGGCCGAATTGCGGCTGTCGTCGATGCTGATGGCCAAAACCTCCACATCTAACTCTTTTTGCCAGTCTGCATACAACTCCGCATAATTTGAAAGCTCTTTTTTACAGGGAGCACACCAGGTGGCCCAAAACGAAATTATGGTGGGCTTTCCCGGCCTAATCAGGGAACGTAATTCGACCAAATTGCCGTCGGTATCGCGCAAACTCACTTCAGGAATGGAGGATTGACCAGAAGGCTGAACGGCTCTTTGGGCTGCTTCGCTGGCTGGCTGGCAAAAACCGGGTGAAGCGCACATCACCAAGGCGAAACAGCTTATGGCATATAAGAGTGGTCGAGAGAGTGGTCGAATTTTCATGCTCAAAAATAGGAATTTGGATACGTTTATCCGCATAAAGCGTATTTTTCCACCGAAATTGCATCACACACTGAATTTGCATCAAAAAAATCGACTTATGGGATACACTGGGGGACGCGCCTGGTTGCGGTTCGTACTTTTAGGATTGGTTCTGTGGATGAATATGGGTCAGGTTAGTGGGCAGAATGGGCAATCTGGGCGCATTACGGGCGATTTTGAGCTGTTTCAGAATTTCTTTTTTCTGGACTCCAACATCCTCTCAAATCCCATACCGCCCCAATACTACCAGCAATTATCATCGACCGAAGCCTGGCTGAACATGAACTACCGGAGCGATGATGTGCAGGCGGGAATCCGATTCGACATGTTTATGAACTCAGGGCTTAGGGATCCTCAAAAGGCGTTTAATAACCAAGGGGTCGGCTTCTGGTATGTGCGTAAGCAGCTCGATAAGCTCGAGTTGACTGCGGGCAACATTTACGATCAATTTGGCAGTGGGGTGACGTTTAGGGCCTATGAGGCGCGGGGTCAGAACCTCGACTACGCCCTCTTTGGGCTTCATGCACGCTATAAATTATCGGATGAGTGGGTGGTTAAGGGCTTTGTGGGTCGACAAAAATTCCAGTTCGATACCTACAAACCGGTGTTGAAGGGGCTCAACCTCGAAGGGGGGATGGCCCTCGGCAATAAGATTCAGTTTAGGCCGGGCTTTTCTGTTGTAAACCGTACGCTCGACAACAGCTCGATGCAACAGGTCGTGCGCGACATTGAGAATCTTCCGGTCGCCCGTCGATTTGTACCCAAATACAACGCTTTTGCTTATTCGGCCTACGGGAGCCTCGACGCCGGTGCATTCAGCTGGAGCTTTGAGGCGGCGGGAAAATCGCGCGAAGCGGTGTTGAACCGCGAAGGTAGCCTGGTGAATGAGCCCGGTTCGGTTTTGATGACCGGTCTTGGCTATTCCCAGCAAGGTTTGGGAGTGAATGTGCTTTATAAGCGTACTTCTTTTTATGAATTTCGGGTTTCACCCCTCGAAAATCTCAACAACGGCTTGGTGAATTTTATACCGCCCACGGCACGCATGAACACTTATCGCCTAACGGCACGATATGCACCAGCCACTCAACTCATCGGCGAGCAAGGATTTCAAGCCGATGTTGTGCTTCAAACAGGCAAAAAGAGCAACTTGTTGCTGAATGGCTCGCATGTCGACGACCTCTCGGGCCAGCCGTTGTTTCGTGAGTTGTATGCGGAGTATAAATGGAAGCCGAGCCGTAGTTTTCAGTGGATGCTCGGTGCTCAGCGGCTCACCTACAACCAGTCGATCTACGAATTCAAGCCGAATGCTCCGCTGGTGGAGGTTTTTACCCCATTCACGGAACTCACCTGGAAGAGAAATAAGAAAGAGTCTGTGCGTTTTGAGCTGTCGCACATGAATACGAAGCAGGATTTGGGATCTTGGTGGTGGGGACTATTGGAATACAATATTGCACCCCGCTACAGTTTCAGTATAATGGATATGTGGAACTACGGCAACAAAGATCCCGAGAAGCGTATTCACTATTATACGGTTTTTGGTGCAGTAAACTTGCCGAAGTTTCGTTTGACGGGTGGCTATGTGCGCCAGGTCCAGGGTGTCATTTGTACGGGTGGCGTTTGTCGCGTCGAACCGGCTTTCAACGGGATGCGCTTTGGAATGTCGGCGACCTTCTAAATTGGTGTACAAATTGGTTGATTCAGTAAACATTTGTTTGAATTGAGTTATCTTTGCTTGAGTATGCTGCGCCATTTTCCTTTTGTAACGGGGCTGTTGGGGTCTATTTTTGCTCTGACCTCTTGCATGGAGGTGGGGCCACCCGTTGATTTTTCTTCGGGCACGCCTGGACTGAAGGACACGACTTATATGGAGTCCACACCCGAGAACCGGCAGAATCGGGTGGTTTTGCTGGAGGAGTTTACGGGTGTTCGTTGTGTGAATTGTCCGCGCGCCCACACCACCATATCAGCACTTCAGTCGCTCTATCCAGGTAGGGTAGCTGCTGTTGGCATTCATACGGGTTTTTACAGTGTGCCGTATGCAGGGCAGGCTGAGGACCTTACCTTACCTGAGGGTAATAATATTGAGACATTGCTGGGGAGCGCCCAGGGTTACCCCTCTGGTTCTGTGAATCGAAGGCAGTTTTCGGGCGAGTCGGGCGTCATTATCTCGGATCAGAAATGGAGCAATTATGTGAACTTGGAGAAAGAAGTTTTGCCATCCGTGAATGTGGGTTTGTCGCGCAGTTGGCTCGAAGGCGACTCTACTGTGGTGGTCGATTGCAGGATCCGGCTCAACGATTCTTCCTCGACTCCCTTATACCTCACCGTCTATTTAGTGGAAAACAATATTTTGGGCTTTCAGCTGAACCCTTCCCCCGTTGGACTTGATTCGGCTTATGTGCACAAGCATGTGGCGCGTAAACTCCTGACACCCTACAACGGCGTAGCGCTTCAGGCCACATCATTTCCTGTAGGCCGCATTTTTGAACGCTCTTTCGCGCTGAATTGGCTCCCGAAGTGGCGGCGGGAGCAGTGTGAAATCATTGCTGCCGTACACCGAGGGGGTAATTCGGGTGATGTTTTGCAGGCGGCGAAGTTGGCCATTGATTAATCTGTTTTTAATCGCGTCTTTTACAGATATTCTGTTTATTTTTACCTCCTGAAATTTTATAAACCTTTATTCTATGAAAAACATTTGGTTATTTTTATTACTCGTGGGCGTCGCTGCCGGTTGCACGAAGACGATTCCTGAGCCTGAGCCAGACCCCACGCCGGATCCCCTTCAAATTGCGCGCGTTTATAACGCCTTCGCGATTAATTTTAGCGGCACTTGGTGCGGTCCATGTGGTGCAAACGGAATCCCGGCCATAACCAGTGCTGCCACAGCGTACGGTCCTCGGCTGAATGTGATGAAAGTTGGCTTTAATGATGAGTTTTCTGCACCTGGAAACAGTAATTTGGCCTCTGCATATTATCCTGCCGGTGGCAGTATGGGAATCCCAGGATTTGGTTCGGGAACTGCTTTCTTTGGTTCATCGCCTGCTGCATGGCGCAGTGATGTGGATGCCGTGATGCAAACGCCTGAGTCGGCTGTGAAGGTGGGGTTGGCCATCTCAAAAAGCAGAGTTACTGCCGACTCGGTCTACTATGACGTGAAAATGAAAGCTTTTGAGGCCATGCCAATGGGTATTTATGCGTGGTCTGTGTTTGTTGTTGAAGATAATTTATCTGCTCCTCAAGCCGGTCTAACGCCAAGTCCCTACAACCACAAGTTTGTGTACCGCGGCTACGGTCAAATTCCAGGTCGCCCCAGTTTAGGTCTGCTTGGACACCATTTGGGTGCCAATCCGAATAACCCAGCTCCTGAGGGAATCCCGGCCAACAAGGAAATGACTGCTCAGTTTGTGTACGCGAGACCGGCCCTTACCCCTGCTGTAAATGTGAATAATACCTACGCTTATGTGGTGATGTACAAAGTGAATTCATCAACCTTCAAGCCTGAGGAGTTCATCAACTCTGCGCGCACGAAGTAATATTCAACCTAGTTTTAGGCCGTTGCTTCACATTTGGAGCAGCGGCTTTTTTTTTACCTCAGTGTTTGTTTACCGCTTTATTTTGCCTTCCTATGCCTGAAGTCAACAAGTCTATGCCTGAAGTCAACAAGTCTATACCTGAAGTCAACAAGTCTATGCCTGAAGTCAACAAGTCTATGCCTGAAGTCAACAAGTCTATGCCTGAAGTCAACAACCCCGTAGCCTATAATGAAGACAGCATTCGGTCGCTCGATTGGCGTGAGCATATACGGCTGCGTCCGGGGATGTATATTGGAAAGTTGGGGGATGGCACGGCACCCGATGATGGGATTTATGTATTGCTGAAGGAGGTTATCGACAACAGTATAGATGAGTATGTGATGGGCCACGGCCGTTCGATTGAGATTCGGGTGAGCGACCATAAAGTGACCGTTCGCGATTATGGTCGGGGCATACCTTTGGGTAAATTATTGGAGTGTGTTTCACGCATCAATACTGGTGGTAAGTATGATTCGGGGGCGTTTGTGAAGTCAGTGGGCCTCAATGGTGTGGGTACCAAAGCGGTTAATGCGTTGAGCCGCAGCTTCAAGGTTCAATCGATCAGGGACGGTCGTACGAAGACGGCGGAGTTTTCTGGGGGTGAGTTGATCAGCGAAACAGAGGAGTTGCCCTCGGAGGACCGCAACGGAACGCTGGTGACCTTTGTGCCGGAGGATCAGATTTTCCGCAACTACCGATTCATCAATGAGTTTGTGGAGCAGCAAATCTGGAATTATGCGTATTTGAATGCCGGCCTGACTTTGGTGTTTAACAACCAGAAGTATTTGTCGAAGGACGGTCTGCTCGATTTGTTGAAGCGAAAAGCGGACCCCGAAAGCCTTCGTTATCCGATCATCCATTTGAAGGGGACGGATTTGGAAGTGGCTTTTGTGCATGGCGAGCAATACGGGGAGGAGTATTATTCTTTTGTGAACGGACAGTTCACCACACAGGGGGGCACGCATTTGGCCGCCTTCCGTGAGGCTTTGGTGCGCACGGTGCGGGAGTTTTACAAGAAGGATTTCGATGCCTCAGACATTCGTTCTTCGGTGGTGGCGGCCATTAGTATTCGGGTTCAGGAGCCTGTTTTTGAATCACAGACCAAGACAAAATTGGGCTCACAGACCATGTCGCCTGGGGGTGTTAGCCTGCGCACCTTTGTGGGGGATTTTCTTAAGAAGGAGCTCGACGATTTTTTGCATCGGCACCCGACGGTGGCAGAAGCCCTTCAGAAGCGGATCATGCAAAGTGAACGGGAACGAAAGGACATGGCGGGCGTACGTAAGTTGGCGAATGAACGGGCTAAAAAAGCGAATCTACACAACCGTAAGTTGCGCGATTGCCGATTCCACCTCAATGAGGGGCAAGACGAAAAGCGCTATGAATCGACCTTGTTTATTACTGAGGGTGATTCCGCATCGGGAAGCATCACCAAGGCGCGGCAGGTGGAAACGCAAGCAGTATTCAGCTTAAGGGGCAAACCGCTGAATTGTTTTGGACTCAAAAAGAAGATTGTTTATGAAAATGAGGAGTTCAACTTGCTGCAACATGCCTTGAATATCGAGGAAGGGCTTGAGGGTCTGCGCTACAACCGAATTGTGGTGGCCACCGACGCCGACGTGGATGGCATGCATATTCGGTTGCTTATTTTGACTTTTTTCTTGCAGTTTTTCCCTGATTTGGTGAAAAATGGGCATGTGTTTATCCTCGATACGCCCCTGTTTCGGGTGCGTAACAAGCAGGAGACGATTTATTGCTATTCTGAAGAAGAACGAAGGCAAGCGGTTGAGCGCTTGGGCAAGAACCCCGAGATTACCCGATTTAAAGGCCTGGGTGAGATTAGCCCCGACGAGTTCGGTCGCTTTATTGGTCGCGATATGCGGCTGGAACCAGTTTTTTTGAAACCGGAAACGACCATTTCTAAATTGCTGACTTATTTTATGGGTAAGAACACCCCCGAGCGGCAGCAGTTTATTGTTCAAAACCTACGGGTAGAGCGCGATGAGGCCATGGTTCCTGAAATGCTGTAGCGTCATCCCACCAAAACCCTGTCGTATTTTCTCCTTGAAATTGCTCAAACTGCTTTTAGGCTGAGGTCGAATGGGGGTGGATTTTGGGTGAGGCATCCCATAGAAATGAAATCGACCCCGGTTTCTGCATAGGATACAGCATTTTTTGCAGTGATTCCTCCGGACGCTTCTGTGGGCATTTGTTGGGCTACGGTTTCTACGGCCTGATGCAGGGAATGGGGCTGAAAATTATCGAGCAATACCCGATCTGCTTGTATGCTGCAGCCGAGGAGCTGTTTGAGTTCTTCTAGGGTGCGTACTTCTACCACTATGGGAAGCTGCAAATGGTGCCGCTTCAGGTATTGATCTGCGTGTTGGAGGGCTTCTTTCACGCTCCCCGCGTAATCTACATGGTTGTCTTTGATGAGAATGGCATCATAAAGTCCCATTCGGTGGTTCACTCCCCCGCCTATGGCAACGGCCATCTTTTCTATGCTTCGGTTTAGGGGCGTGGTTTTCCGGGTATCGAGCACCCGGCATGAGGTGTGGGCGATGGCGTCGACCACCTGTCGGGTGTAGGTGGCTATTCCGCTCATTCGCTGCATGATGTTGAGGCAAAGGCGCTCGGCTGAAAGGATTTTGTTTGCCGTTCCAGTCACCTGGAAGGCGATTTCTCCGCCCTGAACGTGAATGCCATCGGGCAGGTAGGGCTCGAAAACGATATGGGGATCGATGGCTTCGAATACTTTTTGGGCTACCGAGAGTCCGGCCAGTATACCCGTCGATTTCACTTTCAACCCGGCGCTTCGGCGGACGCTTTCGGGCAAAAGGGCCAGACTGGTGTGGTCGCCATCTCCAATATCTTCCTGAAGCGCAAGGCGTATGAATTCCTCGATGTGCATCGATTGGTTACAGATTATTCAAACCGCAATTGATGCACCAAGTCCTGTCCATTTTTCTCAAACAGTACTATGCTGGTTCTGAAAGTGGTTCCCGTTGTTGTGGTGAGGGTGCCCATGAGGTACTCCCCGCCTTGTCCGGAACTCCCCTTGTGGATGAGTTTGAAATCTTTGGGTGGGTGTTTTGCAAAAAAGTTCCGAAGCATGACCTCGGCTTGGGAACGGGTACAGGTTTGCTCTCGGTCTTGTAGGGCGATTTCTAAATTCGTATTGAAGTAGGGCAACATAGCCTTTATGTCGGCCGATTTGAGCAAACTGGGCATACGCTCGAGGGCTGATGCGGCAGGAGGTATCTGCGCCTTCAAGGTGGTTTCGGTAAAAATGAAGAGGCAAAGCGCGATGAGTGAAACACCTGGGTTTGTCATCCGCAGTGAATGGATGATCCGCATTGAATGTATCGTGAGCATTTTGTTATTTGAGTTCGCAGTAGGCTTCGGGGAAACTTGAGCTGGCCAATTCGTTTAGGTTGTCGCATACCTCTTTGGCCGTACTCCGCTTTGAATCGGGAATGGGGGTTACGGTGTATGGGTCGCGGTCACCGGGTTTTTCATAGCACTGGCAGGTGTAGTCCTGTGCACAAGAAGTAAGGAAGACGATTATAAATAACGACAAACGGAGCATGATGATATTGGGGCTTCGAAAAGGGTGCTGGGTATTGGGTTTTGGGTTCATGGGGTTCGATGTTGTACAGATTCTGTTTCAAAAATAGTCGGTTCTGTTCGTTTTTCGATGTTTTCGGGGGTGATTTGACGGAGTGTTAGTGACCATTGTTGTCCATCGGCGGCTGTAAACCACATTTCGGGGACGCCGTGCGGCACAAATTCTTGTACAATGACCCTCGGTGGATGAAAAATATGGGTCGCTTGGAGCTTGTGTGCATGAATGAATGAATTGAGTTCATAGGGGAGGCCCACCAAAACGACTTGTATGTTCATGGACGGGAATTCCTGCGCTAATTTCCCAATCCGGTCCGCTGCCAAGGCACAATAACCACAATGAACGCTGAGAACAGCGGTTAATCGACCGCTCGAAAGGCGCCCATGGACTTCCCCATGTTCGTGCGGCTCGTTCAATCGGGCTCCGCTTTGCGGAGGAATTTGCGGAGGAATTTGCGGAGGAATTGGTGCTTCCCGTTCGGGGTATGGAAAGCCCCATCGAAATAGGGGGGCGTCGTTGATGGGTTTGTTGATGCTCTTGGGGGCCGTGCCCCAAGGGGGAGGGGTTGTGAAGGCTGCAGCGCCTAAGGCCAATGCGAGGGTGATTCCGGTTGATGTAAACGGGTGTAGGTTGATGGGCAACAAGGCTCGTTGGCCCTGGGCGAGCACGAGGAGCGCAGCGGTCATAAAATTCTTAGCCAACGCTTCAGATGGCGTCAGGGATAGGGCGCTGCCCATGCATCCGCAATCCACACCATTCCCTTGTTTCAACCACAAAATGCCCAAATAGACGGAAAAGAACACGAGTAAGGCGGCGGTGGCTTGTTCGAATCGTCGGTTAACCGATGCGATGTTCATCCAATAGAAGCCCAGCCCAAATTCGGCAGCTATTAACCCGCTTGCGAGCCAAGGTGTAACCGTCCACCCCGTACCTACTTGTGTGAGGAGGTGAATTTCGAAGGACGGATAATCGATGGCCTTCAGCCAGGCTGAGAGCAAAAAGAGCAGGCTCAACAGCAGCCGAGCCAAAAGTCTGATGATTTCTAAGGGGTTGTAGTCGCCCTCAACCCGTGCGGAACGATCGCGGGGGATCAACGTGCTTTTTGACTGAAATAATGGAAAAACCAGGGAATGGTTTCGATGCCCTTGTAGAAGTTGAAGAGGCCGTAGTGTTCATTGGGGGAATGCAACGCATCGGAATCGAGGCCGAACCCCATGAGCACAGATTTGAGGCCGAGCACCCGTTCGAACAGGGCCACAATGGGGATGCTGCCGCCGCCGCGGGTGGGAATGGGGGCCTTGCCGAATGTGGTGTTCATGGCCTCGGCAGCGGCGAGGTAGGCCGGCGAGTCGGTGGGGGTTACAACGGGTTCGCCACCGTGGTGTGGCCGTACTTCCACTGTGATGCCTTGAGGGGCAATTTGCTCGAAGTGTTTTTGAAAAAGTTGGGTGATCTCATCAGAGGACTGATGGGGCACCAGACGCATAGAAATCTTGGCGTATGCCTTCGAGGGGAGCACTGTTTTCGAACCCTCACCGGTGTAGCCACCCCAGATGCCGTTGACGTCGAGCGTCGGACGGGTTCCGGTTCGTTCTGCGGTGGTGTAGCCTTTTTCGCCCATGAGTCCGCCGACGCCCAAATCATCCATGTAGGCTTGCTCGTCGAAAGGAGCTTGGTTGAGGAGGTCGCGGTCCGATGGGCTGAGTTCGTGGACCCGATCGTAGAATCCGGGTATGCTGATGTGCCGATTGCTGTCGTGCAGTGAGGCGATCATCTGGCAAAGTGCGTTGATGGGATTGGCTACAGCGCCTCCATATACACCTGAGTGAAGGTCTCTGTTTGGGCCGGTAACTTCTACTTCGAGATAGGATAGTCCCCTCAATCCCACATCGATACTGGGGATGTCATTGGCGATCATGGAGGTGTCGGAAATCAAAACCACATCGGCTTTGAGGCGCTGTCGGTTGTTTCCGACATAAGCAGCCAAATGGGCGGAACCCACTTCTTCTTCCCCTTCGATCATGAATTTGACATTGCACGGAAGCTGCTGTGTTTGCATCATCAACTCAAAGGCTTTGATGTGCATATACATTTGTCCTTTGTCGTCGCAAGCGCCCCGGGCATAGATTTTGCCCTCTTTGAGGGTGGGTTCGAAGGGGGGTGAATGCCATAAATCGTAGGGATCGGCGGGTTGCACGTCGTAATGTCCATAAACCAAAACGGTGGGGAGGTTCGAGTCGATGATTTTCTCGCCGTAAACAACCGGATAGCCATCGGTCGGACAAACCTCTACCTGGTCGGCACCCGCTTCGCGGAGTCGCTCAGCCACAAATTCTGCGGCCTCAAATACATCTTCGCGAAAATCGGGGTTGGCGGATACTGAAGGGATGCGCAAAAGCGCAAACAACTCTTCGAGAAAACGGTCTTTATGGGTATCGATGTACGATTGTACGCCTTGCATGGGAATGGATTAAATTTGTACGCTAAAAATAGGAAAAAATGGCGAATGCGACCCGCTCCATTACGCTCGGAATGTTTGTTGTTTTGCTGGGATGCGGAAGAACCTTGCAGCCGCTGCCTCCGCAAAGTTCGGGGCATACGATGGCGGTTGATCCGCTGCCAGAGGTTGATTCGCGCATAACGATCCCTGTGCGTGTTGACCTGGCGCCGATAATCGATCAGGCTCAA
>VGGT01000022.1 GCA_016868485.1 Bacteroidota bacterium | reverse complement strand
GCGTCGGATTGTTTGCTACGTGAAGGAGGGTGATCGGGTAACCCAAGGCGGTGAATACGGTTTTATCAAATTCGGCAGCCGGGTCGATGTATTTTTGCCACCGGGTACCCCGGCAAGGGTAAAGCCCGGTGACGTGGTTATCGGCGGTGAAACGGTTTTGGCTGAATGGCCATAGAAGCGTGGGCGATTTAACGCCTTGATTTTTCAAACTTCTCCATCTCCTGGTCGAAGGTGTTTTTAAACTTCTCGTAGTCGTAGTCGATGCGCAACCGCTCATCTTGTCCTAACTTAGAACCGAGGTTTTTAATCATATCCGTACCGCTTAACTCAAGTGCCAAGTAGGTTTTATAGGTATTCTGGGTCGTTTTGGTGAGTTTTTCACAAATAATGCGGGTGCCCGCTAATTCCTGGTTGATTACCTCGCGGCTCAATCCCTCGAAACGTTCCTGGATTTCTTCTTTGTTGTTGAATTCGCGGGAGTTGACGTAGTTGTCGATCGTGGCCTTCAATACGGTGTTGATGGAAGAGGCTAGTTGGGTGCGGGCCTCGTTGAGTGCTTTTTTCTTGGATGTGTTTTGGTCCATGCTCTCGCCTACTGCATTGGCGCGCAGGATTTCTTTGGTACTGAAGTACTCGGAACCCGAACAATAGAGCTTCACCTCTACCTCACCGGCTTGTTCGGGCGTAATGGACTTGGCTGGAACTTCCTTTTTGCTTTTGCAGGCGGGTAGGACAAATAAGGCGGAAGCCAAAATGAGCAGCGAAAAACTGGATTTTTTCATGGAATTAAGGGTTGAAGGTGGATTTGGGGATGGAATTATAAAGATGGAAAACTGAATGAGATGATGTGTTTCAGGTTATGTTGCTTTTGTCGTATGATGTGTTTCAGGCTATGTTGCTTTTATCGTGCAAAAATAGATGAATAGCTGATTGGGGAAACGTTCAAAAAGTTCAATCCGTATTGGCATGCAAAATCCGTTCCAAAACCCGTGGCAACACCGAAAGTTCTAAGTTTTCTTGCATTCTTTTTTGGGCCGCACGAAGGGCGGAAGAGGAATCCGGGCCTGTACTGCGTACTTCGTTGAGGCTTTGTTGGTAGCGAACCGTTTGGGCTGCATCTGTTAGCTTAATGGTGCCGTTTAAAATTCCTGAACTTTGCGTACTGCCTAACTGAATTGCCCGGCAATCAATCTGCACAACCAACTGAAAATCGGGTCGACCTTGGCCGTTCCACACCAGCAAACCGTTTTTGCCCAATCGCGCAGTGATGATCTGCTCGATTGCTGTGGATGACCAGCCCGATAAATCACCCGCACCCGAAATCTTTATTTCTACAGTTGCAGGAAGGATTTCAATGGGCATTTCAGCGGATGGCCTCTGGGCCGGTGGCAGAAGACTCATCCACCGCCAATGGGGGGCGTCTTGTGACAAGGCCTCTATATTCATCTCCGCCCTCAGCGAAATAAGCCGATTTGCAGTCGTTGGAATAACCCCTGCACGCCAGCGAATGCGACCTTCTTGATCCGTAATGAATTTCCAGCCGTTGTGGTTTTCGATTCCTTTGTAGCTCAGCTTGAGTGGAAAGCCCGTAACTGCACCACCGCCCGCGCCCAAATAGCGAACCCGCACCTCTAAGTCTTCAGGTGCATGCGCCATTTTCACCCGCCATTGTTTCAGGCTAAATTCAATTTGGGTTTGCCGAGCTATTTGCATCATCAGTTCAGCGATATCGGTCAACAATGAACGTGAGACACCGGCCTCTTCATAAACCAGCCGTTCGCCCGAAAACGGGGCGAGCTGATCGAGCGCCCGCAAGCAGAAATCGTAGACAGCCACCACATCGGATCGCTGTATCGACTGACGGGCCGATTGCAGATGGTTGCGAGCTTGGTCGACCGCCAACTGGATTCGCCGCGCACGGGATCTGCGGTAGTCGTCCTGCGACAATCGATAATAGACCCAATACTCTTGCTCATTTTGCCAGGTATCTACAAGCTGACAATCTTCCAGCTCGGCTTGGGCCATGGTGCGTGTAAAGGAGCGAAACTCTTCGGAAAAAGACTGTTTGTCTTCGAATTGGGATTGGGTGGAATTCGCATCCACCCGTACTTTGATCTGCATGGCTATGTCGGAAAAAGCCTGCTTGCGCGCAGCTTCCAAGTGGTCGGCTGGACTGTAGGGGTTTTTGCGCGCCACGCCAATTCCAATGTATTGACCCATTTCAATCGGGCGCTGTTGCACCCAAATGGGCTTGGGAACCGGCTGCAGCGTTTGCGGCGTGGCTGGAGGTGGAATGGCTTTACGACCGCAGGCGGAAAACAGCACCACAAAGACGCTCAATAACCTGAGTAATAGCCTTGCTCTTTGCATATTAGGGATTCAAACGGGCTTGTTCGTAGGCCGCAATGCGTTTCGAAATTTGAGCCGCCACAGCATCTTGTACCTCCTGGGCCAACTCGCCACTCGGTCTAAACTGACGCGGAGCGTTTAAAAGCCGATCTATATCTCGCTTTTGAAATGGGGCATCCAGGACACGGTCGCCTGGGTGCACCTCATTGAGGCTTCTCCAGCTACCTCCAAACAGGTTTTGGCGGTTACCGCCATAGGTTACATAGCGTACTTCGTCTTCGGCGGTTTCTTCGGACACATCAGCAAATACCACCATACCATTCACCTGAGCAATCAACTGATAGGAGACACGCACCCGAAGTTCGCTTTTTCCTTGGATCTCGGTGTATACCACTTTTCGGTAGCGGGTTACGTTCTCCATTCGGTTTCGCTCCTTATTAAATTCTTTCACAACGTATGATTCATAACCCCTCCGCTCTTGACTTTGCATTTGGGGGGTGACATACACCAACTCATCGATACGGCCCTTCAGTTGTAGTCGCGTGCCAACAAAAGCCGTATCAGACGGGTTCGAATTGGCTGGCTCTGTCCAATCGATAAATTCATTTCCCAACACAGCCAGAGCGGACTGTGTGTACCGTGGGATTTCCATCGGGATGCTAAAGGCCATGGCGTTTTCGAATGGCATGAGGGTGATGCGCACCTGAGCACGTGCACGGGCCACACGGCTCAACTCGGCGGTTTCTTTGTAGGATGGATCGAGGGCTTTCACTTTCTCGAAATGTCCAAAGGCTTTGCGGTAATGGCCGGCATCGAATGCGATGCGCCCATCCTGGTATTCGGGTATGATGCGCGCCATGCGAGAAAGCTCAGCGACGTCGCGATAATCGGCCTTCCAGCTTTTGATTTCTGCAAAAATCTGCTCAGCTTCGCGAAACTGCCGGTTTTCATTGAGGCGGGTGGCTTCTTTGTACTGCTGGGCGAGGTATCGGTCTAGATCCTGTTCGTAGTCGACCCGCAACATCCCCGGCACTTCCAGGCGTATGCCGAGTGCGGAGGCATCTGATGCGAGGGTTTCCATGCTTCGATAGGTCCGAATCGATTCCCGATAGTTGCCGTCTTGGTGTTGTCTGTAGAACCGGTCGGTCGATAGCTGCATGGTCTGTTGACCGCTCTGCTGCAGGCCGACTCTGGCCTTAATATAAGTTCGATCGCGGCCCAAGGCCAAAAAATACTGTTGTACAGCCTCTTCATGCATGCCTGCTGTGGCTAATTTATCACCTTTGTTGGTGAAAGTATGGCTAGCGGAACAGGAGACCATCAGCAACATTCCTGCGGCCCAAAAGGAGCGAAAAATTCGGAAGGATTTTCTAATTGAATGGGGGAATTGGAGCGAAGGTGTACGCATTTCCGTTCGTAAAGGGCTACAAAAATAACTAGAAGGCATGAATTGCCTGCTCACATCGGCTGTTTCTTTTCAAATACCGTGCCATTGGGCTGTCGATTGCTTGTGTACCTTTGTCGCGTGCTGAAGCAGACCAACAAGCGGTTTTTTTGGGGCGGGCTCACGGGGGATCTTCTCTCTTTGGGAACAGTGCAGGCTCTTGGTGCCCTACTTCCTTTGGCAACCGTACCCCATTTGTTGCGGGTGGTGGGTTTAGAATCGTTTGGTTGGTATAACCTCAGCTTAGCCCTGATGAATTTTGGGGTGGCTTGGGTCGATTATGGGTTTACCCTGACCGGTAGTCGCGATAAATCGGCCATCGATGCGCATCAAGAGACACTGGATGCGCATCAAACGACAACAGGTGCGCATCAAACGACAACAGGTGCGCATCAAACGACAACAGGTGCGCATCAAGAGACACTGGATGCGCATCAAACGACAACAGATGCGCATCAAGCGGGGCTTAGGGAGACGGACAAGAAGCAATCGAATGCATCACAGCTGTTGTTTTCCCGCTATTTTTTCACCCAGCTTTTGTTGCTGGGCATTGGTCTGCCTGTTCTGGTTTTGTTGGTGATGGGTATTCCATCGTGGCGCGCAAACGCCTCGTTTTTCTTCTTCTCTGCATTGCTCCTACCGGCTCAAATCTTCATGCCTGCCTGGTGGCTCCAAGGATCGCGACAATTTGCCCTGCTCGCACGTTGGCAAGTCCTCGGACGCTTGCTCTTCGCCCTCGGCGTCTTTGTTTTGATCGACAGCCCGGATGATCAGTTGCTTCTGCCCCTTTTGAATGGTGGATGTATGCTGCTGGTTTCCATCGCGGCATTTTTCCAGGTGATTTCTACGCATAAAATTTCACTTCAATGGCCCGGACTGGCTTCCTGCCGAGCCTTGTTGCGTGTCAACCGACCTGTTTTTGTGGGTGGTCTCAGCAGTGCTTTTTACGCACACAGTACGTTAATTGTCTTGGAGTTGTTTGCTGGTGTTCGGTGGGTAGGCCTCATTTCCACCTTGGAAAAAATCATGTTGGTTTTTAGGATGGCCGCCAATAGCTTTCAGCAGGTGCTGATACCCCGACTCAGCGCTTTTGTTTCGGTAGCGCCCTTGAATGCGGCGAAATACCTGCGTAAGCTGGTTTTTCCTGTGTCCACATTGGGCTTTTTGGGTAGTATTTCTTTATGGGTCATGGGCCCTCAATTACTCCGCCTTGTAGCCGGTCAACCGCAACCGGAGGCGGAGGCCCTACTGCGTTGGTTGGCACTACTTCCCCCTATTTTAGCCCTTGGGGTATTGCCCTCCAGCCTACTCCTCGCTACCAAAAATAATTTTTTATTCGGTCGAAATTTGACAATGGCTGCGGCGGTGGCTGTGGGTGTTCATCTGTTGCTGGTGCCTTATTATGGGGCATGGGCTACAACAACATCATTAATCACAGCAGAACTGCTGCTCCTGTGGCGGAATTTGGCCTCAATGAAACACGTATTGGTGGGCAAGAACAACCAAGTTGCGCATGAAGGCTGAAGAGGTCTTGGTGGTGGTGGTTCTCTACAGCAATCAAGCTGAACCCTGCTTGGCGCTGAGGTCGTTAATGGCCCATCCCGAGGCGCAACGTATGGCATGGGTCATCTGGGACAACCATCCCCTACCCGACATGAAAACCAAGCTGCAAGATTGGTTGGCCCATGAGGGATCGTTCCTCATCGAACGATGGCATTATGAGGCCCATGCCGAGAATCCGGGGCTCAGCTGCGCGTATCGGGCTGCCTCCAAGTGGGCCATGGATTGGGGGTGCTCTTGGATGTTACTGGCCGATCAGGACACCCATTTTCCAGCGGATTGGTGGGATGGTTATTCCCAGGGGGTTGATCATAGCGCCTTTGGGCTCATGGTTCCTCAACTGTATAGTTCCGGTATGTGCATCTCCCCGGCTGTTCATCGTTTTGGGATCAGTCGCCCCAATCCACGGCCTTGGGTAGGTGAAATCGATCTGTACCGATATATGCCCATCAATTCGGGCATGATGATCCGAATATCCGACTATATCCGCTGCGGAGGGCATTTAGCTGAGGTTCGTCTTGATTTCAGCGACACTGCTTTTGTATACCGCCTGCGCTCAGCCGCTGTTCGTGCGGCGGTCGTTCCCGTGGTTTGTAGCCATGGTTTATCGGGCCTTGAACCGGGGTCCTATGCGGTGCGCCTGCTGCGCTTCAGACAGTTTTGTCGGGATGCCCGCGCATGGGCCAAAACCGAAGGGCCTGCGGCATACATCACCATTGTCGTTATTGCCCGTGCCTTACGGCTATCGATGAGATACCGCCGATTTGGTTTTATGCGCGTACTTTTGCAGCAGTTTTTTCTGGGCAGACCGATATGAACCGCAATAAGGCCGAGGCCAGTTCACCACTCCACCCCCTTTTGGTGGGCCTGTTCGGTCTGAGTTTGACTGAGCTCATTCTCGGAGGTGGTGGCCGATGGTTCGATTGGGGATTCCTCACGCCGCGCATGTTGTTGTTTGCGGCTTGTCAGCTTACATGGCTCATCAGCTGGGCTCGGGGGCATTTCCAACCCGGGTCGCGCATTATTTTGCTGACTGCGATACCTTTGGCTGGTATGGCCCTGGCGGCGGCCAATGGCTTGATGAATGGTGGCCCCACCGCTGCGGTGTTTGCCGACATTAAACCCCTGCTGTTCATCCTCAATCTTCCCTTTTATCAGCTCATTCTGAGCGATCCGATCGCCCGGTTGTGGTTGGTCCAGATCTTTCGGTGGGTGGGATTGGTCATGGCCTGCGCTTATCTGGTTTTTTGGTCGATGTGGCAATCGGATTGGATTGATGGGTGGGTGTTTTATCAGTCGACTGAATCGATGGGTGAGTTCTTTTTTCGTGGGAATATGGGCTTTTTTTATAAAGGCTTCATATTTCTTCCCATCGCCTTGTTTTTTTGGCAAACGCTGAAAAGCAAATGGAAATTTGTGGCCCAAACCTTGTTGTATGCAGCTATTTTATTGACTTTTACCCGAGCCATTTGGCTCATTTTGCTTATTTTCCCGCTGCGGGCCCTTTGGTTGGCAGGCGGCCGCAATCGCCTCGCTTGGCTTGGTCTTTTTTTGATGCTCATTGGACCCTGGTTGGTTGAAAAGGGGGTGGTCAACAACCGAAACGAACGCGAATTTTTAGAACTCAAAGGAGACCCTTACCCCAATCAGGAGTATTTAGAAAATTATCCATACCCCGAATGGCAAAAATCCATATCGTATGCTTTTGGTCAGGGTATTGCAAACCGCCATTTCAGCATGATGGAACGATTTGTTCAAATCGATGAAGTGGTGCAGCGCATTGGCCCGATAAGCCTACTTTTCGGCCATGGTTTTGGCATAGGAACGCCATTGAAACCTGTGCACATGGAAATCAGCTATCTGGAGATCTTCCATAAACAAGGTCTTTTGGGCTTGGTCATTTGGGGCCTTCTTTTTTTAGCCCTCTGGGTACAGTATCGTCGCGCTACGGGCCTATTGCCCTTCGACCGAGGCATTTCGACTGCTCTTTTCCATTCCGCATTCTTGTTGTTTACCCTATCATTTTTCAATCCCTTCATCAATTCGCCCATGGGGATCGCTGTTTTGGCTATGGGAATTGCACTCCCGCATTATTTTGACAACAGAGATCAATCCACTCATACCACCGGAATTCGGTTTAGGAGGCCTGAAGTGAGTGTGTGCATGGCCACCTATAATGGTTCGCGCTGGATTCGTGCGCAAATCGACAGCATTTTACCCCAACTGCTGCCGGGTGATCATTTATGGGTGGCGGATGATGGGTCGACCGATGGAACTTTGGAGATTCTACAGGATTATGTGGATCAGGGGGCGCCCATTCAGGTCTTACCTGCAGATGGGCAGGCCATGCGCAACCCCTCCTATAATCTAGAGCGCGCCTTACAGGCGGCCACGGGTGTGTATATTTTTTTAGCGGACCAAGACGATGTATGGCTGCCTGGCAAGGTGGATGGTGTTTGTGCCGCCCTCGACAGGCATACCTTGGTGATCCATGATGCTCGGGTAACCGACGAGAAGCTCCAAACCATTTCGCCCAGTTTTTTCGGGATGCACCGCACCAAAACAGGGGCCATCGAGAATTTTGTGCGCAATCATTACCTGGGTTGCTGTATGGCTTTTAGAAAATCCTTGTTGGTGAAGGCGCTGCCTTTCCCGCCGAAATTGGCCATGCACGACATTTGGCTGGGCAATGTTGCTGCCCTTTGGTTTGATACTCATTTTTTATCGAAAGATTATGTGCTTTACAGGCGGCACACAGACACAGCCAGCACGACTGCTTCCGCGAGTGGCTATACACTCAGGCAACAAATTTTGCTCAGGTGGCAACTCGCCCGGCAGATTGGCCTTCAATTGAACCAGAAAACATGAACCGACCCCTACCCTATTTTAGTGTCGTTACGGTATGCTTTCAGGAGGCCCAAACCCTAAGGCATGCCCTGTTGAGTGTGGCGATGCAAAAAGGGGTATCCATAGAGCATTGGGTCATCGATGGAGGATCGACCGATGGGACGCTGGAAATTCTCAAAGAATGGGAAGTAGAGTTGAAAAACGCTGAAACACGGCGAGCAGAGCCTGGATATCAGTTCAAATGGATTTCAGAATCTGATCGGGGATTGTATGATGCCATGAATAAAGGCATCGCCCGTTCCACCGGCCTGTTTATTGGCATTTTGAATGCGGATGACTTTTACCCACATCATCGGGTGCTGTCGCGTGTTCGTGGTCAGTTGGAACAATCGGGAGCCGACTTGCTGTATGCCGATTTGAATTATGTAGAAGCCCGTGATTTTCGCCGCGTTGTACGCTCGTGGAAATCGGGCGTCTTCCACCAGCGGTCGTTTCATTGGGGGTGGATGCCGCCCCATCCCACATTATTCATTAAACAGGAATGTTATAAGCAATCGGGTGGCTACAGATTAGACTTCGGCACGGCTGCCGATTATGAGTTTATGCTCAGGATTTTTTTGGTGCATCAGTTAAAAACCACCTATTTAGCCAAAACAACCATTCATATGCGTATGGGGGGGGTAAGCAACAAGGGCTGGAACGCGCGCTGGAAAGCCAATCGAATGGATCGCAAGGCATGGCAGGTGAATGGCCTAAAACCTTACTTTTTTACCCTCTTTTTAAAGCCATTCCGAAAATTATCACAGTTTAGTTAGGACGGTGTAAGCGGGGTGAAACTGGGTGGGGTGGAGGCCTTTTCAAATCAGCCTCTGAAGCCGGTTTCCATGCCGGTCCATGCCCGGGCAAAGACGCCTAAGGGAAGAGCAATACCTGTTTCGGGGGTTGGCAGATAGAGTTCCCCGGTATGGAGTCGGTCTTCGGGGTAGACATCACTCAAGAAGTTCCTCAGCACGAGTGATGAAAGTCCGAGCGAATAGGCATTCACCAAGAGGAAATGGGCGTTGGGCTCTAGAATTGCGCGAACATCATCCATCAAGGCGTGGATTTGGTCTTCCAATTTCCATCGTTCCCCCGAGGGTCCAAGTCCGTATGCCGGTGGGTCAAGCAAAACACCCGTGTAGTGATTGCCCCTTTTTCGCTCCCGTGCCACAAATTTGCGGGCGTCTTCCAGTACCCAGCGAATGCCGTCGAGTCGACTCAATGTCATATTCTCGTGTGCCCAGTCGACCACCTGCCGTACGGAGTCGAGGTGAACCACATCGGCACCGGCCTGTCGGGCGGCTAGACTGGCGCCGCCGGTGTAGGCGAATAAATTCAGAACTTTAGCGGGCTGCTGGAGTGCCTTGATGCTCCGTGCAACAAACTCCCAATTGTCGGCCTGTTCGGGAAAGATTCCTATGTGTTTGAACGAAGTGAGCGCCAGTCGAAACCGTAGATTCAACGCAGGGGTTTGATAGTTGAGTGTCCATTCAGACCTACTGTCTTTTCCTTTGAGGGGGATCCACTGTCCGCCATGCGCACCTTGCTGCTCGAAACGCCAGTGGGCGCGCTTCATCCATTCCTCCCGAGGGAGGCGAGGCGACCATAAGGCTTGGGGCTCAGGGCGAATAAGCAGTTGACTGCCCATGCGCTCTAATTTCTCCTTGCCTCCACAATCGATCAGGGCATATTCTGACCACCCGTTCGGACAATGGGCCTCAATGCGCACACCTACCTTGCTGCCCATGGCCTTATTCGGGGCGCCCGTGTTCGGGTCTCATGTGGGGGAAGAGTAATACCTCTTGTATGCTGTTTTGATTGGTCATGATCATCGAAAGCCTGTCAATACCGATCCCGATCCCGGCTGTCGGTGGCATTCCATATTCCAGGGCTCTGAGGAAATCTTCGTCGGGCATCATGGCCTCGGCATCTCCTCTTTTTCCCAACTCAATCTGTGCTTCAAAACGTGCGCGCTGGTCGTCGGGGTCGTTTAATTCACTGAACGCGTTGGCCAGTTCCTTGCGGTTGCAGATCAACTCGAATCGCTCGGTCAGCTCAGGATTGTCGGCGTGTCTTTTGGCCAAGGGTGACATTTCAACGGGATAATCTGTGATGAATGTGGGTTGGATGAGGTGGGGTTCCACACAATGTCCGAAGATTTCATCGAGCAGGGCTGGTCGAGTAGCCGATTCTGGCACGTCCACCCCCAGCTTTCTGGCTTCGGCCAATAACTCTGTGTCGGTCAAGTTTCGAAGGTCTAATCCGGTGTACGCTTCGATCGCACCATGCCAGGTATGGCGGGCCCAGGGCCTTGCGAAGTTGATTTTTTGGTCACCCACCTCAATCTCTGTTGTTGCGTGTAGACCCAGGGCTACCTGCTCAATCAATGCCTCGGTCATGTCCATCATCCATCGGTAGTCGCGGTAGGCCGCATAAAGCTCTACTTGGGTAAACTCCGGATTGTGGTAGCGGCTCATGCCCTCATTGCGAAAATCGCGGGCGAACTCATACACCCCATCGAATCCCCCAACGATCAGCCTCTTAAGATACAATTCATTGGCGATTCTCAGGTATAGCTTCATGTCGAGGGTGTTGTGGTGGGTGGTGAATGGCCTTGCGGCCGCACCCCCATAAATGGGTTGAAGGATCGGGGTTTCAACCTCTAAAAATCCACGTTCATTGAAAAAATCGCGCATCAATTGAATCATGCGTGCGCGCTTGCGGAACACCTCGCGCACTTCTGGATTCACCACCAAGTCCACATAGCGCATGCGGTGACGTTGTTCGGGATCATGAAAACCATCAAATTCATGCCCTTGTTCATCGCGCTTCACTATGGGAAGTGGACGAAGTGACTTGCTCAGCAACGAAAATTGCTGTACCCGCAAGGAGATCTCTCCAACTTGGGTGCGAAACACGTATCCCTTAACCCCAATAATGTCGCCGATATCGCAGTGTTTCTTGAATAGTTCATTATAGGTGAACGATTCACCGTTGGCATCGAGTTCATCGCGGTTGAGGTACAGTTGTATTCGACCGCTTCCGTCCTGGAGTTCGGCAAATGACGCTTTACCCATAATGCGGCGGCTCATGATTCGTCCACCCAGAACCACTTCCTTCCAATTTTCGGTCTCCTCGTCCTTGAATTTCGATAAGATTTCCGCGACGGTATGAGAAATGGGTAGGTTGATGGAGGGGTATGGGTCTACACCCTGCTGGCGAATGGCTTCGAGTGCTTCGCGGCGAATGCGTTCCTGTTCCGATCGTTCGATCATTGGGATTGGATTATTGAGGGGGCAAAAATACGAACTAGGGGGCCTCTGAGTTTTCTACAACGAAGGCCAGTTCTTGCAGTGCCAGCCACGACATGAGTCCGGCACCTGTCCTTAAGGCCTCCTCATCAATATCGAAACGGGCGGTATGAACGGGTGCTGTGATGCCCTTTTCTTCATTTCGGGTTCCCAATCGATAGAAGCAGGCGTCTGCATGCTGGCCATAATAAGCAAAGTCTTCAGCCGCCATCCACAAATCGAGATCAACCACCTGCTCATCGCCCAAATAACTGCAGGCAGCATTCTTAAGCCGAGCGGTTAGTTCGGGGTGGTTGTTGAGGCATGGGTATCCTACATTGATGTGCACTTCACATTGAGCGCCTAATGCGGCGGCGGTACCCTCAGCCACTTGACGAATCACCGCGTGCGCGCGGTAGCGCCAGTCCTCGTTGAGTGTCCGGAAGGTGCCCAATACCTCCACCTCATTGGGGATCACATTGTAGGTACCATCGGCATAAACGCGTCCGAACGACAAAACCGAGGGGGTTGCAGGGTGTGCATGTCGACTGACCACCTGCTGCAGGGCCACCAGGGTCTGCGCGCAGGCCATAACGGGATCGATATTCTGATGCGGCTGCGCAGCGTGTCCGCCCTTACCCTTAAACACAAGCTTCAGCTCATCGGCCGAGGCCATGTACATCCCTGACCTAAAGCCCACCTTGCCTGCCGGAATGAGGGGCATGACATGCTGACCGACCACAGCGGAGGGTACCGGATTTTGCAAAACCCCATCGCGAATCATGAGCGAGGCTCCACCAGGTAGCCGCTCTTCGGCGGGTTGAAAAATCAGGCGTATCGTCCCCTCAAAGGCATCCGTGAGGCGACTGAGAATTCCGGCAACCCCGAGCAGACTGGCTGTGTGCGCATCGTGCCCGCAGGCATGCATGATACCCGGTCGATTGGATCGGTAGTCCACCTCATTCTCCTCGTGAATGGGTAAGGCGTCCATATCGGCTCTGAGGGCCACAAGCGCCCGATCCGGATTTCGACCTTTTATATGGGCCACCAAGCCGTGTCCACCCACCCCCTTAGAGTAGGCAATTCCCATGGCATCCAAATGACCTGCCACATAGGCCGCAGTCTGTTCCTCTTCATAGGAAAGCTCTGGATTCTGGTGCAAATGTCTTCGGTGGCCCACCACCTGCGCAAACAGGTCAGTCGACAATTCCTGGATGCGTGACTTCAAATCTGTTGTTTCCATTGTGTTCTAAGTATACGGATCATCAAAAGATAAGTATCCCGTTCATTACTCAATAAACACCTCATCCGGCACCACAAAGCTCGTTTTGTATCCAAGCTGACGGAATTCGGGCAAAAGCTGCTCAGCTTCTCTTTGGCTGCGGAAATCGCCTATTCGCACCCTAAAGTTGGGTTGACGGTAGACCAGATGAATGCTCATATTGGGATAGGCACCCTCCATTTCCTGTTTCAATCGCATGGCCTCGGTACGGTTTGGACCATTGTAGATCTGGATCCTGTATCCTGAAGTTGTTTCCCGCTTGCCTGTTCCTGAGTTTGGTGCCCGATTGACCGGTTTTTCGGGTGAAATGGTGTCGCGAATGGCCGGCATTGGTTTGGGTGCGGGTGCAGGTTCCTCCACTACAGGGGGGGGCACCGGTGGTGCAACGGGCTCCTCCTTCAGCTCTTTGTTTCGGTCACGTCCACCCGATTTCCCGAAAATCTTACGAAAAAGCTGTGCTTCGGCCGGTGCCGTGCCCAGCAAGAGAAACAAAAAAACCAGCCCCATTATGGCCCGTCTATGCGGTGTTTTTTGGTCCATATCTTGTGTTTTTTGGTCCATATCTTGTGTTTTTTGTTTAATATCTTGTGTTTTTAGATCACTGGGGTAGAATTTCCATAATA